>JAEKLU010000314.1 GCA_019509685.1 Mesorhizobium sp.
AGTTTGTCGTTCTTCAGGTCGATGCCCTGTTCCTTCTTGAACTCGGCCGCCAGATACTCGACCAGGCGCATGTCGAAGTCCTCGCCGCCGAGGAAGGTGTCGCCATTGGTCGACTTCACCTCGAAGACGCCGTCGCCGATTTCGAGCACGGAGATGTCGAAGGTGCCGCCGCCAAGGTCATAGACGGCGATGGTCTTGCCTTCTTTCTTCTCAAGCCCATAGGCAAGCGCCGCCGCGGTCGGCTCGTTGATGATGCGCAGCACTTCGAGGCCGGCGATCTTGCCGGCGTCCTTGGTCGCCTGGCGCTGGGCGTCGTTGAAATAGGCCGGAACGGTGATGACGGCCTTCTCGACCTTTTCGCCGAGATAGGCTTCCGCCGTTTCCTTCATCTTCTGCAGGATCATGGCCGAGATCTGGCTGGGCGACTGATTCTTGCCGCCGGCCTCGACCCAGGCGTCGCCATTGTCGCCCTTGACGATCTTGTAGGGGACAAGCTTCTTGTCCTTCTCCGTCACCGGATCGTCATAGCGGCGGCCGATCAGGCGCTTGACCGCGAAGATGGTGTTTTCCGGATTGGTGACAGCCTGGCGCTTGGCCGGCTGGCCGACGAGACGTTCGCCGTCGCCACTGATGGCGACGATGGAAGGCGTCGTGCGCGCGCCTTCCGCATTCTCGATCACCTTGGGATCCTTGCCATCCATGATGGCGATGCAGGAATTTGTGGTGCCGAGATCGATACCGATTACTTTTGCCATTGTTCTGGTCTCTCCTCTAAGCAGGCTCTCAGGACCCTGAAAAGGCGTTCCAACGAAAGCCCCTGTTCACTAGAAATACCGCCACGCTCCCCGCTTTTCGGGGGCGGACGGCTTGGCGCGTATATAAGAACAGGCAGCACGGGGCGCAAGCATTCTGCGCAAGCTGTCCGCGATCCCTGTTCACTGTGGGGAAAACGCCTAAATCGTGCATATCGCAGCCGATTTACCGCTTGAAACAGCCGGATTCGCTGAATTCGGCCCGGGCAAAAACGTCGCAGCCATCCCGATCAAGGCCTGAACGCCTGCGCGCAGAGTGCCTGGAGCTTCGGAAAGATGTCTTTTCCGCCCGCTATGACTTGTGTTCCCTGGGCAAGCACGGTCTTCGGGTCGGCCTTGAGAACCATGCCGCCGGCTTCCTCGACCAGCAGCATGCCGGCCAGGCAATCCCAGGCGTTCATGTGCTCTTCGATATAGCCGAGCAGCCGGCCGGCGGCGGCATAGGCGAGCATCAGCGCGCCTGACGCGTTGCGGTAGAAGACGCCGCCTTCGGCCATGATATTGCTGATCAGCACCGCGACATGCTCCGTCGATGCCCGGTTCGAAAGCCCGGTGCCGACCGAGCCTTCGGAAAGCGAGGCGCCGCCGCTCGCCCGGATCGGCTTGCCATTGACGAAGGCGCCGCCGCCCAGGCGTCCATGGAAGGTCTCGTCGGTCGACGGCTCGTGGATGACGCCGACCACTGTCTCGCCATCCTTGGCGCAGGCGATCACCACGCACCAGGCCGGAATGCCGCGCACGAAATTGGCGGTGCCGTCGATCGGGTCGATCACCCAGACATGACCGGTCTTGCCGGTCACCGCAGCATGCTCCTCGCCGACGATGCCGTCATCCGGATAAGCCTGCGCGATCGCCGCGCGGATGAACAGCTCGACCTCGCGGTCGCCGTCGGAGACCAGGTCCTGATGGCCCTTGCCTTCGATGGTCAGATTGTCGAGATCGCGAAAATATTTCAGTCCGAGCTCGCCGGCGCGTCGTGCCAGGTCCATGGCGAAATGCATGCGGTCGTCGAGGTCGTTGGTCACGGGCAAGGCTCGCATTGGAGCAATTCCAGAAACGTGAAGCGGTTTTCCGTCCGGAATTGCGTCAAGACAACGAAGAGGGGTGCGTGCCCTTAGCAGAGCAGTACGTCGGACAAAAGCAATAGCTGTCAGGCGGCCTGCGACAGCGATTTGTGGACATCGGCGAGGATCTCGAAAGAGCGCAGCCGCGCCGCATGGTCGAAGATCTGCGCCGTTACCATCAGCTCGTCGGCGCCGGTGCGGCGCACGAAGGCATCGATGCCCTGGCGCACCGTTTCCGGCGATCCGACGACGGCGCAAGACAGCGCTTGTGAGAGCATGCCCCGGGCCATTGGATCGAGGTCGCGGTCGTAATCTTCGACCGGCGGCGGCAATTGGCCGGGCCGGCCGCTGCGCAAATTGACGAAAGCCTGCTGCAGCGAGGTGAACAACAGCTTTGCCTCGGCATCGGTGGGGGCGGCAAAGACATTGAGGCCGAGCATGACATGCGGCTTGTCGAGCTGCGCCGACGGTTGGAAGCGCGTGCGATAGACCTCCAGGGCCTGGTCGAGCTCGGCTGGCGCGAAATGCGAGGCAAAGGCATAGGGCAGGCCAAGCAGCGCCGCGAGCTGCGCGCCGTAAAGGCTGGAGCCGAGGATCCAGACCGGCACCTCCTGGCCTTCGCCGGGCACGGCGCGGATGCGCTGGCCGTCCTCGGCCCGTTGGAAGTAACCCATCAACTCGACCACGTCCTGCGGGAAATTGTCGGTGGACTCGAGGTTGCGGCGCAGCGCCCTGGCCGTCATCATGTCGGTGCCCGGCGCACGGCCCAACCCGAGATCGATGCGACCGGGGAAAAGCGCGGCCAGCGTGCCGAATTGCTCGGCAATGACCAGCGGCGCATGGTTGGGCAGCATGATGCCGCCGGCGCCGACGCGGATCGTCTTGGTGCCGCCGGCGACATGGGCGATCACCACGGACGTCGCCGCGCTCGCAATGCCCGGCATGTTGTGATGCTCGGCCAGCCAGTAGCGGGTGTAGCCGAGTCGCTCGGCGTGGCGGGCAAGGTCGAGCGAATTGGCCAGCGACTGCGACGCGGTGCTGCCTTGCGTGATCGGCGACAGGTCGAGGACCGAAAGGGCTGTCATGATCAGGTCTCCACGATGTGTTTTTCGCGCAACCTCAGTTCGAAGGCGGCGCGTTCCGGAATGACGATGGCGAGCTGCTTTTCCAGCACGTCGGCGAGTTCGGTCGCGGTGGCGATTTCGCGTTGCTCGCTGCGGCCGCCGGCATGGTGAACCGACAGCCGGTTGTTGCGCAGCGCGTAGCGCCTGTCCGGCAGGGCGCGGGCGGCGACCAGCGTCGAGAGAAAATGCGAGCTCGGATGCGTCGACAGGAAGTGGCTGGCGACCCGGTAATCGACCTCATAGGCCTGGCTTAGGTCGAAGCGGTAAAGCGTGCGCCAATGACCACCGATATTGGCTTGCAGGCGAATATCATCCTGCGCCTCGACGACGCGGAAAGCTTCGTGCGGTGTCTGCTGTTCGAGGTCTGGTTGCAGAAGCAGCGGTGCCGTCAGCGTCAGGCCGCCGAAGCCGACATCGGCAATCCAGCTGCGGCCGTCAAGCTCGATGCGCAGCAGCATGTGGCTGCGCGCGGTAAGCGCGTCGTCCGGCTGGCCCCAGAGCACCCGCGCCGCAAGGCCGCTGACGCTGAAACCCAGCGCTTTCAGCGCATGCATGAAGATCAGGTTGTGCTCGAAGCAATAGCCGCCGCGGCCCTGGCGAAAAACCTTGTCTTGCAGTGAAGCGAGATCGAGCCCGACCGAAACACCCATCAGCGCATCGATATTCTCGAACGGGATCGCCCGCGGATGGATGGCGTGCAGTGCCTGCAGCGTTCCAAGCGAGGCATCGCTCGGCCCGCTATGGCCGATGCGGGCGAAATAGGCATCGAGGTTTTCCGTCCGGAATTGCGTCAAACAGGAGCAGGAGATAGAGCAATTCCAGGAAAAGTGTGAAACGGTTTTCCGTCCGGAATTGCGTCGACAGGAGATAGAGCATTCCGCAGTTCGGTGAACGGCGGAATGCTCTAAGTCGCGGTCTTGTGGTCTTGCTCGCCGGTCTCGTCGTCGACGACAAAACTCTGCTGCGCGGCGAGGAAATTGCCGACATGGCTCAGGCCCTCGAAATGATCGCAGAACACCTTGATCACCACCAGCAGCGGCACCGCCATCAGCGCGCCGACGAAGCCCCACAGCCACGACCAGAAGGCGATGGCGATGAAGATCGCCACGGCATTGATCTCGAGGCGCCGGCCGACCACCATCGGTGTCACGAACTGGCCCTCGACGACATCGCATAAAAGCACGAAGGCCGGCGCCAGCAGCGCGTAGGAGATCGTATCGAAGCTGATCAGGGCAATGATCGCGACGAGCAGGATGGTTATCAGCGCGCCGACATAGGGTAGGAAGTTGAGCAGGGCCGCGGCGGCGCCCCAGACCAGCGGATTGGGCATGCCGAGCCCCCACAGCCCAAGCCCGATCACCGTGCCGAGACCCGCATTGATGAGCGCGACGGTGAGCAGATAGTGCGAGATCTCGCGCTCGACATCATAGACGACGCGCAGCGCCCGCTTCTTCTGGCTCATGCTGGTGAAGGACTGGACGATCTTCTCGTAAAACAGCGTGCCTGAAGCGAGCAGAAACAGCGACAGCACAAAGACGATGGTGATCGCTGTGCCGGCTTCCAGAATGTTGCCGGCGGCCGACGACAGAATGCCCGATGGCGCGACCGCGACCTTCTGCACGCCCGGTTCCTGGGTGGTCTCGGTCAACCCTTCCAGTTGATGGGCAAGATCCATGATCTTGGCGAGCGGTCGCTGAAAATGCGCCAGCCGTTCGGTGAGCTGCTGGCCGATCGTCGATGTGTTGTTGATGAGATCGATGACCGGTCCGCTGAGCAGGTAGCCGGCGCTGACGAAGACGAAGATCGACAACAGGACCAGCAGCGTGGCGGAAACGACCTCCGGAATGCCGCGCTTGCGCAGGACCCGCACGATTGGGGTCAGCGTCAACGCCAGCAGGAACGCGAGCATCACCGGCATGAAGAAGGCGCGGCCGAAATAGAGCGCTGCCATGGTCATGAAGATGAAGATGCCGATCAGCAGCGAGCGCACCAGCCGCATGTCGGCCCAAGCCTGCACGCGCGGGTCGGGACTTTCGTCGCTCACGCCTGGCGCGATCGGTTCGGCTTTCATGGGCACCCCCTCGGGCCAACGTCCCTCCACGCGGCAATTGCCTGCACCAAACGCGCAATTGCTGGCGCAGGTTCCATAAGCCGGCTGTCGGAGACGTTGCTGAACCGGTCTCTCGGTGCCACGCAAAAATTCATCCGCGTCTTCCAAATATTACATGGCGTGTAATTGAGGCCATGCCGTCAGCGGGTCTAACACACGCAGACTTTCGCGATGCCAGCAAGGAAAGCGGCAGCTCAAAACTTCCGCGCGCAACGCGAAGGATGCATGTGATTAGAAATCGATCTTAGAAAGGACGTTACAATGCCGAGATTCAACCTTCAGACGATCGAATCGGCGCCGGAGAAATCCAGGGCAACACTAAGAGCATTGGAAGAGAGATTTGGCTTCCTGCCGAACGTCATGGCGACAATGGCGAACAATCCGGTGCTTCTCAATGGGTTCGCCGCCACCTTTGGCAGCTTTCACGGCGGCAGCCTCGACGAGATCGAAAAGCAGGTCCTCCTGCTGACGAATGCGGTCACCATCAAATGTCCCTGGACCGTTGCCGCCCATTCGACATTCGCCATCGAAGACGGCATTGCCGAAAGCGAAGTCCAGGCGATCCGTGACGGCCGGTTGCCGAGAGACCGCAAATATGCGGCACTCTCGGCGCTGACCAAGGCACTGATCGAGAAAAGAGGAAATGTGAGCGATGCCGACATCGATGCGTTTACGTCGGCAGGCTATTCGCAGGCGCAGATCCTGGAGGTGGTAACCGGTGTCGGCATTTCCACCATGGCGGCAACCACCACCAATATGGCCGGCACGCCGATCGAGGAACGCTTCCAGCCCCAGGCGTGGGCCGCGGCAGCCTGACCGTCAATCGACATCGCACGGACCGGCCATCCGTGCGGTGTCGGCACTACCGGCGGCAGGGTCGCCATGCATGGTGCTGGTGTTGCAAGGACATGATGTATGAAATCGCCGGTTCTCAAGTCCAACACGGCGCCGAACCTGGGTGTGCTCCTGCGCTACTGGCGTGATTTGCGCGGCAGAAGCCAGCTCGATCTGTCCTTCGATGCGGGCATTTCGCAAAAGCAGATCAGCTTCGTCGAAAGCGGCCGCAGCGTTCCGGGCCGTCAGACCTTGATGGCCATCGCCCAGGCGCTCGATATCCCCTTGCGCGACCGCAATGCGTTGTTTCTGGCGGCGGGCTACGCGCCGATGTTTTCCGAGAATGCCTGGGACTCCGTGGAAATGGCGGCCGTGACCAACGCGCTGAGCCGCATGTTGCGCCAGCACGAACCCTTTCCGGCCCTGGTCATGGATCGATACTGGAACGTGCTCATGACCAACCAGTCCACGCCGCGTTTCTTTGGTCGGTTCATCGACATGCAAGCCCGCCAGGGGCCGCGCAACATGCTGCACCTTATGTTCGATCCTCAAGGCATGCGCCCGTTCATCGCCAATTGGCACGATGTGGCGAGGAGCTTGTTCGAGCGCGTCTATCGCGAATCCATCGGCCGCGTCGTCGATCAGAAAACCAGGGACTTGCTGGCCGAGCTGCTCGCTTATCCGGACGTGAAAAGCGAATGGAAGAACCCTGTGGCGATCGGCTTCATGCCCGCCATCCCAATTGGGTTCATCAAGGACGATCGGGTCCTCAACTACTTCTCGATGGTCACCACCGTCGGCACCCCCCAAACCGTCGCCGCGCAGGAACTGCGCATCGAGTGCATGTTCCCGGCTGACGAGGCAACCGAGGCGCTCCACGCTGAGTTGATGGACGCCGCTGACACCCCATAGGCGCGGCCTCCTGGCTTCGCGAACGCGTCCCGGCTTAGGCGGCCGGCGCGGCCAGTTGAGCCTTGGCCGTCTCCTTGCGCACGATCGGCGCCACCTTGGTGCCGTAGAGCTCGATCGCCTTCATGATCTTGGCATGCGGCATCGTCCCGATCGCCATCTGCAACAGGAAGCGGTCATTGTTGAAGATCTTGTGCTGGGCGACGATCTTTTCCGCCACTTGTTCAGGATTGCCGACGAACAGCGCGCCGTTCGGACCGCGCGACTGGTCGAAATGCGCCCGCGACGTCGGCCCCCAACCGCGCTCGAGGCCAATGCGGTTCATCACTTCAGCTTGCGGCCCGTAGAAATCGTCAGCCGCCTTTTCAGTTGTCTCGGCGATGAAGCCATGCACGTTGATGCTGGTGGCAAGTTCAGCCGCATCCGTGCCGGCCCGCTTTGCCGCCTCGCGATAGACGTCGAACAGCGGCGCGAAGCGCGCCGGCTCGCCGCCGATGATAGCCAAAGCCAGCGGCAGGCCGAGCACGCCGGCGCGGGCCGCGGATTGCGGCGTTCCGCCGATCGCGATCCAGATCGGCAGCTTCTCCTGCAATGGGCGCGGATAGACGCCGCGGCCGTTGATCGGCGCGCGCAGCTTGCCCTGCCACGTCACCTTCACCTGATCGCGGATGGCCAGAAGCAGTTCGAGCTTTTCGGCGAACAGCTCGTCATAGTCTTCGAGATTATAGCCGAACAGCGGGAAGGATTCGATGAAGGAGCCGCGCCCGGCCATGATCTCGGCGCGGCCGTTGGAGAGCAGGTCGAGCGTCGCGAACTGCTGGAAGACGCGCACCGGGTCGTCGGAGGAAAGCACGGTGACCGCACTGGTGAGCCTGATGTTCTTGGTCCGCTCGGCCGCCGCCGCCAACGCCACCACTGGCGCCGACGCGGCATAGTCGGGGCGGTGATGCTCGCCAAGGCCGAAGACGTCGAGGCCGACCTGGTCGGCCAGCTCGACCTCCTCGATCAGGTTGCGCAGCCGTTCATGCGGGCCGACGGCACCGGGGCCTGATTCGGGGCTGACATCGGCGAAGGTGTAGAGACCGAGTTCCATTGTTGTCTTCCTGAAATATCTCTGGCGTATCAATCGGCGCTAGAGGTAGCGATCGCCCGGCCTCGCCGCCAGAGGCGCGATTTGTGAACGGTGCATCGCTTTGCAGCGTAGCCCTACGGCAACAGCGCAGATTTTCATGGCTGGCATACCGTTTTGGCGCTTGAACTCGCCGCTTTCGCGCGTATGTAAGCGTCGCGAATAGACTGCAAGGAAGTGGACTTGGCTATCTACAGGGAAAAAGATATTTTCGAGCGGCGCAATGCCGCGAACGAGGCAAAGAAGGCGCTTCTGGAGCGCTTCAAGTCGAAGCCGGCGGCGGATGATCCTGCCGTGCTGGCCAAGCAGGCCGAACGCAAGGCGATTCTCGAGGCCCGCGCGATCCGCGAAGCCGAGAAGGCAAGGCTGAAGCAGGAAAAGCTGGCGCGCGAAGCCGTCGAAAGGGCCGAGCGCGAAGCTGCTGCAGAGGCAGCGCGTCTCGCCGCCGAAGAGGCGGCGCAGGCCGAGGCGAAGATCCGGGAAGCTGAAGAGACCGAGCGCATTGCGCGCCTCCTCTCCGACGAAGCCGAACGGAAAGCCAAGCGCGACGCGCGTTATGCGGCGCGCAAGGCGCGCACCGGCAGGGCGCCTCCGGGCTTCTCGGCCCGCTAACAGCCGGGTTTCGTTTGAATATTGTTCAGGGTCGCCAAAAGCGGCCCTGAACGCGTTTGTCTTGTGTCAGGCGACGAGCTTCAGCCCGACAATGCCGCAGACGATCAGGCCGATGCAGGCAAGCCGCACAGCGGTCGCCGGTTCGCCAAGCAGCCAGATACCGAGCATGGCGGTGCCGACGGTGCCGATGCCGGTCCACACCGCATAAGCGGTGCCGACGGGCAGCGTCTTCAGCGCCACGCCGAGCAGGCCAAGGCTGATGACCATCGAGACGACCGTCAGCACGGTCGGCAGCGGTTTCGAGAAGCCGTCCGTATATTTGAGGCCGATCGCCCAGCCGATCTCGAACAGGCCGGCAAAGAAAAGAAAAATCCAGGACATCGCAAACTCCGTCATACCAGCATCGGTTCAGATGCTTGAT
>JAEKLU010000222.1:0-33807 GCA_019509685.1 Mesorhizobium sp.
TGAAGATCCCCAGCGTCATCAAGCTTCGCAACGGCGAATACACCTCGCTGGAAAAGGATATCGATCTGCATGAGACGCTAAGGATGCGCCAGTCAATCATCCGCCACACAGCTGAGACCTTCGGGCCGGATATCTTCATCGTCGACAAGGAGCCACTCGGCCTGCGCGGCGAGATCGAGGACACGCTGTCCTACCTCAAGACGCGGGGCACCACGCTCGTGCTTGGCCTGCGCGAGGTGATGGACGCGCCGCATCTGCTCGAAGCAGAGTGGGCACGTAGGGATGTGATGCGCAAGATAGGCCTGTTCTACGACAAGGTCTGGGCCTATGGCCCGCCGGATTTCTACGATCCGTTGACCGGCCTGGATGTGCCGCCGGCAGTCAGGGCAAAGATGAAGTTCGTCGGTTTCCTGCAACGCAGTTTGCAGAAGAACGAGTTGCCCGGCCACCGGCCCGAGGGCGACTATATCCTCGTTACCACCGGTGGTGGCGGTGACGGCGCCGAACTGATCCACGACGTCATCGATGCCTATCAGCAGGATCCGCAATTGCAGCATAGGGCGCTGATCGTGCTTGGGCCTTACATGCCGGCGCGCAAGCGCAACAAGCTGCTCAGGAAGGGGTCCAAGATCCCCTATATCAAGATCATCGAGTTCGACAATCGCATGGAAGACCTAATTGCCGGCGCCAAGGCGGTGGTGGCGATGGGCGGTTATAACACCTATTGCGAGATACTGTCTTTCGACAAGCCAGCGCTGATCGTGCCGCGCGTCAAGCCCCGCGAGGAACAACTGATCCGCGCGCGGCGCGCAGCTGAACTAGGCCTAATCGAGATGCTTTTGCCGGAGGAAGCCGAGGATTCCCAGCGGTTTGCCGATGCACTGAAGGTTCTGCCGGACCGGCCTCGCCCATCGCAGAGCAATCCGCATCTGACGCTGGAAGGGCTGCCTCATATTTCCGAAATCGTTGCAGAACTGTTCGACCGGCGGGCCGGTCATCACCTTTCGGTCATTGAAGGCACGAACTGAGTTGCAACATCGCAAGATCGTCGTGGTTTTGAAGGGCTATCCGCGGCTGTCGGAAACCTTCATCGCTCAGGAACTGCTCGGTCTGGAGCGTGCGGGGTTCGACCTGATACTCGTCGCGCTCAGGCGGCCGACCGACGCAAGACGCCACCCCGTGCATGACGAGATCAAAGCGCCCGTCCATTATCTGCCGGAATATCTGCATGAAGAGCCGTTGCGCGTGGTTCGCTCGCTGTTTGCTTGTCTGCTGCGGCCGGGCTTCTGGCGCGCTCTCGGATCGCTGGCGGCCGATATCCCCCGCGACTTTACGCGCAATCGCGTGCGCCGCTTCGGGCAGGCGCTCGTGCTGGCCGCCGAATGGCCGGAGGACGCGGGTTGGCTGCATGCACATTTCGCGCACACGCCGGCATCGGTGACGCGCTATGCCAGCCAGCTTCGTGGCCTGCCCTGGAGCTGCTCGGCCCATGCCAAGGACATCTGGACTTCGGCGGACTGGGATCTGGTTGGCAAGCTTGCCTCGGCACGCTGGACGGTCACTTGCACGAAAGTCGGTTTCGACCGTCTGAAAAAACTCGCTAACGGCAACTCGTCCGTGCATCTGAGCTATCATGGGCTCGACCTTGATCGCTTCGGCAGTTTCGGCGAGACGCGCAAACAGCGTGACGGCTCGGCGCAGGACGAACCGGTTGTCGTTCTGAGTGTCGGGCGCGCCGTTGAAAAGAAAGGTTACGATACCTTGCTGGAGGCCCTTGCCCTCTTGCCTGGTGATTTGGCGTGGCGTTTCGAGCATATCGGCGGCGGCGAGGAACTGGAAGGGCTCAAGGCGCTGGCGCGAAAGCTCGGACTGGATGGTCGCGTCTCTTGGAAAGGTGCGCTTGCGCAGGAGGAGGTGCTTGAGCACTACCGCTGCGCCGATATCTTCGCCCTGGCCTGCAGGATCACCGCAAATGGCGACCGGGACGGTCTGCCGAATGTTCTGGTGGAGGCGGCTAGCCAGCGGCTTGCCTGCTTGTCGACCGATATTTCCGGCGTGCCGGAGCTTCTATCGCCGGATGAAACCGGGCTGCTGGTTCCCACGGAAAACCCGATTGCCCTGGCGCAAGCGCTGGAGCGCCTGATCCGTGATCCCGTGCTGCGCGCCCGCCTCGGCGACGCCGCAGAGCGGCGCGTGCGCGGCAATTTCGATCATGTGGCAAGTATTGGACAGCTCAAGGACCTGTTCGAGCGGGAGTGGCGGGCCGCCGAATGAAGCGGCTGCGCGCTTTCTTCTATGTCCAGCACCTGCTCGGCATCGGCCATCTCGCGCGCGCCAGCCGCATTGCGGCTGCTCTGGCCGATGACGGGTTTGACGTAACCGTCGTGACCGGCGGAGCGCCGATCGCGGGGTTTCCAGGACCGGGTGTAGAATCTGTAACTTTGCCGCCTGTCACCTCCGGAGATGAAGGATTTTCCGGCCTTGTCGACCTGCAGGGCAAACCCATCGACGATGATTTCAAGAAATCGCGCTCCGAGATGTTGCTGCAAGCATTTCGGGATTGCAGGCCTGATATCGTCATTGTCGAGGCGTTTCCCTTTGGGCGCCGGCAGATGCGTTTCGAACTCTTGCCGCTGATCGAGGCCATCGAAGCGACGTCGCCCAGACCGCTTTTGGCGACGTCCGTGCGCGACATCCTTCAGGAGCGCGTCAAGCCGGGCCGAAACGAGGAAACGGTCGATCTCATCAACAGGCATTTCGACCTTGTCATGGTCCATGGCGATCCGGCTTTCGCAACCATCGACAAGACATTTCCACGGGCCGGGGCGATCAGGGCCGAGGTCGCCTACACAGGGCTCGTTGCCGCACCGCGGGCGCCCGCGGCCTCCGACCGCTTCGACGTCCTGGTGTCGGTTGGCGGCGGGGCTGCGGGAAAGAGCCTTGTCCGGTCCACCATCGCAGCGGCGCGCAATGCCGACAACGCCTGGAAATGGTGTCTGATCACCGGCCCGAACCTGCCGAAAGACGAGTTTGACGCGATTGCAGGCGATGCCACCCCAGGCCTGTCCGTCTTCCGGTTCCGCGAGGATTTCGCCAGCTTGCTGGCTGGCGCCCGGCTGTCGGTCTCGCAGGCGGGCTACAACACGGTCTGCGATATCCTGCGCGCGGGGTGTCGCTCGCTGCTCGTTCCCTTTGCAGCCGGCGGGGAAACCGAACAGACGGTTCGCGCCCTGATGCTCGAAGAGCTCGGTCTTGCAACGGTACTGACGGAAAAGGACCTGACGCCTGAGGGTCTGGCGCAAGCGGTTAAACAGGCGCTTGGGGGGCCGGCGCCAACCTCGCATAGTCTCGATCTGGAAGGCGCGCGTCGCTCGGCGCAGATTCTGCGCGACCGGTATCGAACCTGGTCCCCGATTCGCGCAACGCGCTTCAAACAGTTCCAATGAGCATGAAGCGCGTGTATTTTTTTGTCGGCAGTTCGCCGGAGAAGCTGATCTCCCGCAGCGCCGCCATGGCTTCGAAGGCTGCAAGTGAAGGCACGCAGTTGATGTGCGTCGGCTCGCTGAAATAATCGTTCGATTGCAGTAGCACATTCGTGCCTCGCGGAAGCAGGGCAAGCCAGGCGTTGAGATCGGCTATGTGTTCGCAGCTCGTATTGACCACCAGGTCGGGCCGCCCGGCCGCATAGTCTAGAGCGTACATATCTTCCGTTAGCGCCCGGAAGCGGTCGCCGGCTTCCCGGTTGAGGGTCCGTGCGACCGGCCCGACTTCCGGATCGATGTCGATGCTGTCGACCGCCGCGATGTCGAAACGAGCGTCGTTGAAAAGCATTGCCGGCAATACGCCGTACCATCCACCCAGAACCCAGATGCGACCGAACCGGCCGCCGCGGCTTTCGAACAGCTTGTCGAGTGCCCACATCTTGCAGGCGACCTGCTTGTGGTTGAAGGCGTTGGCGATATCGGCCTGCGGATGCTTGGCGATGACGCGCGCCAGCGCTGCCACGAGGGGGTGGTTGACATAGGCAGCAATTCCCCGTGTGAGGTCCAGGGCTTGCTCGTGCCCGTCCATGCCGGCATTGCGTGGTTGCGTGACATCCATCATATTCGTCTTTTAGGGTGGGATTTCGGGCGACACAACGCAATCTTGCCCCTTGCAAGGCTGTTTGATCCGCGGACATGATTATGCTGTTAGCCGCTTCGCCATTGCCCGGAGAAAGCCGGTTGCATCGGTCCGGACCGTTGGTGTCCTGCATGCATTGCGGCTTCGAGTTTGTCGTTGGCGACGAAGACATTGCCGATACGCCCTTCGCCGGCAGGGGCCTTTGCATCCTGCATCCTGCCAACTGAAGGATCTACAGTCGCATATGGAACCCAGCCTAGCCCGCTATATCTGGATGCACACCAGGAAGCAGCAGATCTGGATATTGATGATCGTCTTGCTTTCGATGATCCCGTACTTCATGTCCTTCGACCTGCCGAAGCTGATCGTCAACGGCCCGATCCAGGGCAAGGGGTTCGATCAACCGGGCGCGACCCTGCCGTTCATGAGGCTGCACTATAATCTGCCGTTCATTGGCGAGGTCCAGTTCTTCGCCGGTTTTCAACTCGACCGCTCTGCCACTCTACTTGCCCTGAGCCTCGTTTTCCTCTTGCTGGTCGTCATCAACGGCCTGTTCAAGCTCTACATCAACACCTACAAGGGTCGCCTCGGCGAACGCATGCTGCGGCGTATCCGCTTCGATCTGGTCGATCGCGTGCTGCGGTTTCCGCCGATTTACTTCAAGCGGGTGAAATCGGCCGAAGTGGCGACCATGGTAAAGGACGAGGTGGAGCCGCTGGGCGGCTTCATCGGCGATGCCTTCCTGCAGCCGGTGCTGCTCGGCGGCCAGGCACTGACGGCCATGTTGTTCATCATGGTCCAGAACGTCTGGCTCGGAACGATAGCGCTCGTGATCGTGGCGATCCAGATCGTGCTTATCCCGCGAATGCGGCGGCGCCTGATCGTGCTCGGACGCCAACGGCAATTGACTGCGCGCGCGCTTTCGGGCCGGGTTGGCGAAATCGTCGACGGCATCGGCGCGGTTCACGTCCACGACACGTCAAACTACGAGCGCGCCGACATAGCTGCCCGGCTCGGGCTCATCTTCAAGATCCGCTTCGATCTTTACCAATGGAAGTTCATGGTGAAGTTCCTCAACAATTTTCTCGCGCAGCTCACGCCCTTTCTGTTCTACATGATCGGCGGGTATCTGGTCATCGGGGGCCGGCTGGACGTCGGTCAGCTCGTGGCCGTGATCGGCGCCTACAAGGACCTGCCCGGACCGATGAAGGAACTGATCGACTGGGATCAGGACCGGCAGGACGTCCAGGTCAAATATCAGCAGGTCGTTGAACAGTTCACCGTCGAGGATATCATTGCCCCGGGAATCGGAGCACTGACGATCGACGATCCCGGTCCGATGACGAACCCTCTGTCGGCGATCGGTCTGTCCATAGCAGACGATGGCGGCGCAATGCTCCTCAACCGTATCTCCATGCAGGTCAAGCCGGGTGAGACGGTGGCGCTGGTCAGCACCTCAACAGGTGGAGCGGAGGCGCTGGCGGAAGCTTTCGCCAGGCTGAACTGGCCGGAAAGCGGAAAGGTCGCTTCGGGCGCCGATGACCTGCTTGAACTCCCCGAAGCCGTGACCGGCCGGCGGATGTCCTACGCCTCGTCCGATGTTTTCCTCTTCCACGCAAGCCTGCGCGATAACCTGCTCTACGGGCTGAAGCATGCGCCGCTGACATCGGTGACTTATGACGGCGCCGCGGCAGACCAGCAGCGCTGGAACATCGCCGAGGCGCGCCGGTCGGGCAATCCGGATTTCGATACCCACAGCGACTGGATCGACTATGCTTCCGCCGGTGCTACCGGCCCGCACGACCTCTTTGAAGCGGTGCGCCGGGTGCTCGACGCGGTTCTTCTGTCGCGCGACATTCTGGATCTTGGCTTGCGCTCTTCGGCCGATCTCACGCGTCACACGAAACTTGCCGGGCGGATCGTCGAACTGCGTGCTGCGCTGCGAACCCGGCTGGAACAGGAAGGGTTGCGCGAGTTGGTTGTTCCTTTCGAGCCGGGCGCTTACAACACGGAAGCGACGATCGGCCAGAACCTGCTCTTCGGCGCTGCCGCCGGCCCCGAACTGGCCGACAAGGCACTGGCGGCCAATCCCTATTTTGCTTCCGTGCTGAAGCAAGCCGGCCTCGACCGCACGCTCTACGAAATGGGCATGGAGATCGCCGAACAGGCGATCGAGCTGTTTGCCGACCTGCCGCCCGATCACCAGTTCTTCCAGCAGCTCGCCTTCATGAGCGCCGAGGAGATCCCCACCTACGAGACCTTGCTGCAGAGGCTCAAGAACCGTCCCTACGAGGCGGTTTCGGACGCCGACCGGGCCATGATCATCACCTTGAGCTTTGCCTATATCGAGCCCCGGCACCGCTTCGGCCTGCTGACCGACGAGTTGATGAGCAAGATCGTCGCTGCACGCAACCAGTTCTATGAACACCTGCCGTCCGAGCTGCAAAACGCGATCGAGCGGTATGATCCTGCCAAATACATTGCCGCGGCCACCGTCATGGATAACGTCCTGTTCGGGCGTGTGGGCAATAACCATCCCGACGCGCCGGACCGCATACGCTCCATCGTCTATGACATTCTTGACGAGCTGGGGCTTTACGCCGAGCTTCTGGATGTCGGCCTGGACTTCAACGTCGGCGCCGGCGGCAGGCGGCTGACCGGTGGACAGCGGCAGAAGCTCGATGTTGCCCGGGCCCTGCTCAAGCGTCCCGATTTTCTCATTCTCAACCGACCGCTGTCGGCGCTCGACCAGCGCATTCAGGACAAGGTGCTGCGAAACGTGCTCGAGGAAGCCAGACGCGACGACCATGCGCCGGCAATTGTGTGGGTCGTGACGAGTCCGGCAATGGCGATGATGTTCGATCGCGTTATCGTCTTTGACTCAGGCCAATTGGTGGAGGACGGTACGCACGAGACACTTTTGGCAGAGAACGGTATCTTCAGGGAACTTCTGTCATAGTCTGGCGGACGCGAATTTAGGAAGGTTTGCGACAATGCTGCTCAAGGATGAAGTTGGAATGCTGCAACGCGTTCCCTTGTTCTCTGGCATCGAGCCGGCAAAGCTCAAGCTGCTCGCGTTCACATCCGATCGCGTGAACTACAGCGCCGGCCAGATCCTCTTCCGGCAGGGCGACGAGGCAGACGCCGCCTATGTCATCCTTTCGGGCAGGGCGGATATTCTGGTCGATTCCGACAGCGGGCCGATAAAAGTTGCCGAACTGCTGCCAAATTCGATCGTCGGCGAGATCGCCATATTGTGCAACAGCTCCCGCACTGCCACCGTCAGAGCGGCAAGTGATCTGGAGGCGCTGAGAATCCGTAAGGATCATTTCCTACGGCTTATGAAGGAGTTCCCGGAAATGACCATCGAGATATTGCGGGTTCTTGCCGATCGGCTAAGCCATACGACCGCGGACCTGATCGACGCACGAACCGCCTAGGCCTACGGTGGGCGAAAGGTAGCATGGACGACGATTTTTTCCTGGTCAGGTTTTGGGGCGTGCGCGGCAGCATTGCGGTATCCGGGCCAGAATTCGTTCGCTACGGCGGCAACACAAACTGCATCGAGATGCGATGCGGCAATCATACGCTTCTGTTCGACGCTGGCTCGGGCTTGCGGCCTGCCGGCAGGGCGTTTCAGGCGGCGGATGTGACCGATTTCGACCTGCTTTTCACCCATTGCCACTACGATCACATCATCGGGCTGCCGGCTTTTGCGCCGATCTTTGACCCGAGCGTCAAACTTACGGTTTGGTCCGGGCATCTTGCAGGACGCATGACGACCCGGCAGATGATCGACGAGTTCATACGGCCGCCGTGGTTTCCGGTGAAAATGGACGTCTGCAAGGCAAAGCTCGACTGCCGCGATTTCGTGTCCGGAGACGTGCTTCGGCCGCGCGAAGGGGTGGTGGTTCGCACCGGCAGTCTAACCCATCCGGGCGGCTGCATAGGCTACCGGGTCGAGTGGGGCGGTCGCGTCGTGGCGGTGATCACAGACACCGAGCATGAGCCGGACAAACTCGATCAGTCGGTGCTCGGCCTGATCAAAAATGCCGACCTCGTCATTTACGATTGCACCTACACCGAGAAGGAAATGGAACGCCGTCGCGGGAACGGGCACTCGACATGGCAACAGGGCGTCAAGCTCTGTGAGGCGGCCGGTGCGCGAGGGCTCGCGCTGTTTCATCACGATCCGGCACGCACCGACGAGCAACTGGACGCGATGGAGAAACTGGCCAAGGACAGGTTTGCCGGCGCTTTTGCTGCGCGCGATGGCCTTACGCTCCAATTCCCGGTCTCTTTGCCCAAAAAGCGCTGAGCTATTTTTCCTCTCCTTGTTTGAGCATGATCTTAGGACAAACGGAGACCGTTTGTCCGAGAAAACCGGATTCCACTTTTCGGTATCATGCTCCAGCGACGCTGCGCCCAATCAATGTCCGGATCGGAAGCCATGCGCAGGCTTGTGCCCGTGCGGTGACCGTGAACAGCCGTTCGAGGAAAAGCCAAGCCGACTCGTCATGGACGATATGGTGGGTGAGCAGGCCGACCGGTTCGCAGCCGTCGAATGCATGCTGCAATTGCGCGACGATGGCCTGGACCAACAGGCCATGGTCGCGGCAGCCCCGCGTGCCGTGCCAATCCATGATGTCGACATTGCTGTTGATGACCGCCAAGGAAGCCGGCTTCGGCGGGCCAAAGACCGACAGTGCCGAAAATCCTATCGACCCAAGGTCGGACACCAGGCCGGCGTCGATCCTGTTCCAGGGTGGCACCAGCATCGGAACGGCACGTGCGCCGTGCAGTCCGGTTATATGCGACAGTCCGCGAGCTAGATCGTCGAGCACTGTCTCGCGTGGCCGATGCGCACCGAGCTCCTGCTTTTTCTGGTCCTCGGGCGCATGATTCCGGTGCGCCCAGCCATGGACGGCGACCGTGGCATGCGGTGCCTCGTCAAGCCGCACGACAAGCTTCCCGCCGGTCTGCGCCGGAATGACGGCCAGAGTGACCGGAACCGCGAATTCGCCGGTGAGGTCGAGCAGCCGATCAAGCGCCGGCGTCGGATCCACGGCATCATCGTCGCGCAGCCAGAACTCCGCCTTGCGGCCCGCCCGTTGCAGGCGCGCCAGTTCTTCCACCAAGGGCTGCCAGATGGGATCGGATGTCATGAGACCGGGATCTTTTTGAGAAGTTCGGCCAGCCGCGCCGCTGCACCGCCTAGGGAGCGATCCTCGAGGACGAAACGTCTGGCTTGTGCGGCCATGATGGTTCTTTCGTCGCTACGGGCCAGAAGCCTCGCAATGGCGGAAGCGAACGCCTCGACATCGCCCGGCGGGGTGAGAAACCCGGTCTGGCCATCCCGCACGACCTCCGGTACGCCGGCAATGTCTTGAGCCACCACCGGAAGGCCGGCGGCCTGTGCTTCGAGATAGGCAACACCATAGGCCTCGCCATAACCCGGCCAGACGTAGATTCCCCCGGTGTAAAGGACATCCGGCACTGTGGCCGGATCGATCGCGCCAAGCCATTCGATACGGTCGGTGGACAAGCCGGCGAATTGCGCTTTGACCTCGTTGCGGGCAGGTCCGTCGCCGACCACCGACATGGTCCAGGGCAGGTGGCCGATCGAACCGAGCGCTTGCGCCAGCATGCGATAGCTTTCGACTTTGTCGCCGTGGCGCATCATGGCGATGGTAACGAGGCGCGTCGGACAGCCCCGTGACGGCATTTCGCGGAATGCCGATGTGTCGATGAAGGGCGAAAGCATGCCGAAAGCGGCGCCGGGAATCGCATCTGTCAGCCCCTGGTGATCCCTTTGGGTGAAGCAGATATTCAGCGCCGCCTGTTCGATGGCTCGCGCCACCAACGCCTGGCTATCGGCCCACAAGCCGGCGTTGCGTCGCCTGGAATAGGAGGCTTCCGCAGTCACATAGGGGAGGGCAAAGGTCGACGCCAGCTCGGGCCCGATCAAGTCGGGCGCCTTGTAATAGGGATGGTAGGTGAACCAGAGATCGGGCTTGCCGTCACGATGCCAAAGCTGGGTCAGCCGCGCGGCTTCGTCTGCGGCCTCGATCTTGAGCGCATCGAAACTTTTCGGCTCCGGCTGGCGTAGATAGAAGCGCAACTCAGACGCCAGTTCGACGCTATGCCCTCCGTGCTCCAGCGCCTTGACCAGCATCCGTGCCATCTGGCGGTCGCCGGAGACGACGGGATGATTGGGTGACTTCAGCGGCGCATAGAAGGCAATTCGCATCGCGCGACCCTATCATCGGAAAGCCTGCGCAAGTCAATTTCGAAGCACGATCGACTTCACCTTCAAGCGTTGGAATGTGCTATCTAATGCTCATGGAAACAGCCGTCGCGTCCGACCCGTTTGTCGGTTCCTTGCCAGTCTTCGCAAAGTTCGAAAGCGTCGCCGATATCGACAATTATCGGCCTCTGCCCGATGGCTGGGCGCTGGCCACCGCCGACATTGTCGGCTCGACTAAGGCGATCGAGGCGGGGCGCTATAAAACCGTCAATATGGCCGGCGCCAGCGTCATTTCGGCGCTGCTCAATGCGCTGGGCCGGCAAGATCTTCCCTATGTCTTCGGCGGCGACGGCGCACTCGTGGCGTTTCCCGGCTCGGCGCTTGAGATCGCCCGCAACGCGCTGGCTTCTGTCCAGAGATGGGTGGCGGACGAACTGGACCTGACCTTGCGTGCGGCAATCGTGCCGATAAAGGACATAAGAGCGCAAGGCTTCGATGTTCGCGTGGCGAGGTTCCAGGCCTCCGAAGCGGCCTTCTACGCCATGTTCGCCGGCGGTGGCGGCAGTTGGGCGGAAGCCGAGATGAAAGCCGGGCGCTACCGCATCGACCCTGCGCCGGCTGGCGCGCGGCCTGATCTGACCGGCCTCTCCTGCCGCTGGAACCCGATCGAAGCCCGGCACGGCGAAATCGTCTCGATCATAGCCATACCGGGGGCTTCGCGAGACTTGCGCGGTTTTCAGTTTCTGGCGTCCGACATCATCGCCCTTGCCGGCAGGCAGGAGCGTGATGGCCACCCGGTGCCGGTGGACGGGCCGGCCTACAGTCTGTTGCCCGCCGGCCTCGATGTTGAGGCGCGGGCCACGGCGCCGCCAGGGCGGCGGTGGCGGGTGAAGCTGTGGGTGATGTTCCTGATGACGCTTACGGCTGTCACCGATAGATTTGGCTGGACGATCGGCCGTTTCGATCCGAAGGTCTACAAACGCGAGGTGGCCAGCAATTCGGATTTCCGCAAGTTCGACGACGGCTTGAAGATGACCATCGATGTTGACGCGGATGTCTTACACCGGATCGAGAACCGGCTGAAACAGGCGGAAGAGGCGGGCATTTGCAGCTATGGCCTGCACCGCCAGAAGTCGGCCTTGATGACCTGCCTCGTCATCTCGCCGCTGCAGCCCGATCATGTTCATTTCATCGATGGCGCCGACGGCGGCTATGCGATGGCTGCCGCAAGCCTGAAGGCGAAGGCGCCGGTCCAATGACGGCTTGCGGAAATCGATTTTCGGCAATATGCCTCGGCCATGGTGACCCTCGCCATGGGCGCGGGTAGTCTGTCCGAATTGACGGGAAAGCAGTTTTTTGGACGCCTCACGATCGACATATGACCGTCTTTTGAACCGAATTTGGACGCGCGCCGCGCAAGTCGGCGTGATCGGACTGGGCTATGTCGGGTTGCCGCTGTCGGTTGCGATCGCGCGCGCCGGCTTTCCGGTTTCCGGCTTCGACATCGAAACCCAGAAGGTCGAGAGCCTGAACAAGGGCCAATCCTACATCGAGGCGGTGACGTCGATGGCCCTTGCCGGCCATGTGGCGAGCGGACGGTTCCGCGCCACCGCCGATTTTTCCGAGCTGGCCGTCTGCGATGTCATCATCATCTGCGTTCCGACACCGCTGACCAAACACCGTGAGCCGGACCTCTCCTTTGTCAGGAAGACGGCAGCCACCATCGCCAAGCATCTGCGTCTCGGCCAGCTGATCGTGCTGGAATCGACCACCTATCCCGGCACCACCGACGACGTGATCAAGCCCATACTGGAAGAAAGCGGCTTGCAGTCGAAGACGGACTTCTTCCTCGGCTTCTCGCCCGAACGCGAGGATCCCGGCAATCGCAGCTTCGAAGTCGCGACGATCCCCAAGATCGTGGCAGGCGACGGCGTTGAAGCAGCCACGCTCGTACCGTCCTTCTACCAAAGCGTGGTCAAGACCGTCGTTCCGGTTTCCAGCACGGCGACCGCCGAGGCGGTCAAATTGACGGAAAACATCTTCCGCTCGGTCAATATTGCCCTCGTCAACGAGTTGAAGGTCGTGCTCGGGGCGATGGGCATCGACATCTGGGAGGTGATCGAGGCGGCAAAGACCAAGCCCTTCGGCTATATGCCTTTCTATCCTGGCCCGGGACTTGGCGGGCACTGCGTCCCGATCGATCCCTTCTACCTGACGTGGAAGGCGCGCGAATACGAACTGCCGACCCGCTTCATCGAGCTGGCGGCGGAGATCAACACGGCCATGCCGCGTCATGTGGTCGATGAACTGGCGAAGGCACTGGACCGGCGCTGCGGCAAAGCGCTCAGCCGCTCGCGCATTCTCATCATCGGGCTAGCCTATAAGAAGAATGTGCCCGACATCCGCGAAAGCCCCTCACTGCGGCTCATAGAGCTCATCGAGGAATGGGGCGGCAAGGCGGAATTCCACGATCCGCATGTTACCGAGATCCCGACCACACGGGAGCACATGGCGATCAAAGGGCGCCGCTCGGTCGAATTGACCGAGGCGGCCTTGAAGGATTTCGATGCTGTCGTCGTTGCAACCGATCACGACAGGATCGACTATCAGATGATCGCTGACCACGCCCTTCTGATCGTCGACACACGCAATGTTTTTGGCCGCCTCGGGCTGACCCGGGAGACCGTGGTGAAGGCCTGACCCGTCCGAGCCGGTGAATTTTTTGCCCGATGGCAGGATCGTGATTGCACTCCGCCGGCAGCCTCGCCACATATGCCCCGGAAGAAAGATGCCGTTACGCCTCGTTGCCTGCAAGGAAAGTCATTCGAGAATTCGCCGGCTTTTGCCGCCGAAGCCGCCGCCATTGACATCGAGGGTGTGGCGGATCAAAGGAGATGGCTCGTCTTCGACGGCTTTCGAGATAGCATGAGCACAGCGCAAGCAGAAATTTCGACCATTCTCATGGATAAGGTCGCCGATTGGCTGACGCAATCGGCGTTGGCCGGCAATGACCTGGAAACATTGGTAAAGGGCTTCTGTGAGCGGCTGGCTGCCGCCGGCCTGCCGCTGAAGCGGGTGCATTTGACCTTTTCGATGCTTCATCCGCTTTATGACGCGCTTGGCTTCACCTGGCTTCGCGGCCAGGGCCTGGAAGTGCAAGGTTTCCGCAGTGAGAACGGGGTTCGTTCAGACAGATTCCTGACCAGCCCATACTACCATCTGCTCAGCAACAGGCTCGACCATCTGCGGCGGCGGCTCGAGCCGTCGGTACGCTCGGAGTTTCCTGTTTTCGATGAACTCAGTTCCATGGGCATCACCGATTACATGGCTTTCGTCCATCCCTTCGACGGCAATACCAGCCAGGGCATGATGGGGTCCTGGTCCACCGACAGCGCTTCAGGTTTCAGCGACAGCATGATTTCGGCGCTGTTGCGGATCCAGAACCATCTCGCTATCGCAACCAAGATGGCGGTACTTACCAAGCTCGCCGACAACATGATGACCACCTATCTCGGCGGCGACGCCGGCAGGCGCGTGCTGGACGGTCAGATCAAGCGCGGCGAGGGCGACACTATCCGGGCCGCATTGGTCATGGGCGATATGCGCGGGTCGACAAGGCTTGCCGAAACCTCCGGCCGCGAAATCTATATCGACACGCTCAATCAGTTTTTCGATGCCGTTGCCGCACCTTTCAATCGCCGCGGCGGGCAGATCATGAGTTTCGTGGGAGATGGCTTCATTGCGGTCTACCCTTGCGAAAGGCACCGTGCGCAGTCGGAGATCGCCTGTCAGGCTGCTCTTGCGGCAGCCCACAAGGCTTCGGCGCGCATGACGGATCTCAATCTGCGCCGAAGGGAGCAGGGGCTGGGCGATATAGGCTTTGGTATCGGCCTGCATGTCGGCAATGTGATGTTTGGCAATGTCGGGCTTACCGACCGGCTGACATTCTCTGTGTTCGGCTCCGCCGTAAACGAGGTCCAGCGCCTCCAGACCCTGACCAAGAAATATCCGCACAGCGTTCTCGCCAGCGAAGACTTCGCCGGCTACTGCGGCGCCAACAACTGGTTGACGCTCGGCAAGGAGGAGCTGCGGGGCATCAAGCAGAAGCTGACGGTGCTTGCACCCGAATTGTCGGGTGCTCTTGCGTTGGATGAAGATGGTGCGGCGGAGCCGATTTATGACCGAAGATCGGACGCCGAACAGGTCATCCTGCTTCATCGCGATACCACGCGGCTGTCGGCCACGGACCCGAGCAAGCTCCAGTAACAGCCTGGACCTGATCCGACGCCTTCGGCAGGCCGTCAGGTCGCTGGATGCGTCGATGGCGGCTGTCTTGAATCCAAGTTGCTCTAAGCCGCCAATACGCTAGTCTCATCTTCTGGACCTGCCGGAGTGGGGGGCTGGTGAGAATGAATTCGGATGTTGATCTGCTGCGGATCGAAGATGTTGGCATCTCTTTTGCCATCATGGGGGGACCGTTGCATGCCGTCAGGCGCGCGAATCTTCGCGTGCTGCCCGGCAGGGTTACCGCGCTTGTGGGCGAGTCAGGTTCCGGAAAGTCGGTTCTCAGCCAGGCGGTGATGGGCATTTTGCCGAACACCGCCCGTGTTCGCGGCCGTATCCTGTTTTCCGATCCTGAAAAGCCCGGTACGACGCAGGATATCCTGCAGATGCCGCGTGACGGACCCGAAATCCGGGCGTTGAGAGGCAGCCGCATCGGCAAGATCTTTCAGGAGCCGATGACATCGCTGTCGCCGCTGCACACGATCGGCAACCAGGTCAGCGAATCCCTGCAGATTCATACGCCCATGGCTCGGGCGCAGCGCAAGGCGCAGACCGAGGAAATGCTCAGCCTTGTCGGCTTTCCCAACCCCAAGCGCGCCTATGACATGTATCCCTTCGAACTTTCTGGAGGATTGCGTCAACGCGCCATGATCGCCATGGCTCTTATCTGCCGGCCTGCTTTGTTGATCGCCGATGAGCCGACAACGGCGTTGGACGTCACCATCCAGGCGCAAATCCTGCAATTGCTGCGCCGGCTTCAGACCAAGCTGAACATGGCGATGCTGCTGATCACGCACGACCTCGGTGTTGTCGCCAACATCGCCGACGAGGTGGTGGTCATGTACCATGGCGAGATCATGGAAGCGGGACCCGTGGAGGCGATATTCCGCCGGCCAGGCCACCCTTACCTGAAGGGCCTGATGGCGGCCGTCCCGCATTTCAACCTGAAGCCGGGCGAAAGGCTAAAGGCGCTCCGCGAGGTGCCGGTCAATGTCGGGAACCTGCTCGGCAAACAGACGGCGCCGGCATCGAAGGGGCCGGACGATATTCTGCTGTCGGTCAGGGATCTGACAAAGACCTTCACCATCCGCAAGTCCGGGTGGTTCGGCGGGGGTCATCAAACCTCTGTTCGCGCCGTGGACGGCGTGAGTTTCGACATCAGGCGGGGTGAGTGCCTTGGTCTGGTTGGCGAAAGCGGCTGCGGCAAAACCACTGTCAGCAAGATCCTCATGCGGGCTGTCACCCCCAGCGGCGGCTCCGTGGTTTTCAACGGCCGCAATGGATCGATCGACGTGCTGGAGGCCGGAGGAGACGCCCTGCGCATGCTGCGCGCGAAAATCCAGATGGTCTTCCAGGATCCGGTTTCGTCGCTTTCGCCTCGCATGACGGTCGAGAACATCTTGAGCGAGCCGCTGGAAATCCATCAACGCGGCAATGCCGCGTCCCGACTGGCCACGGTCAAGAGCCTGATGCAGGCAATCGGGCTCGATCCGCGCTTCATCAAGCGTTATCCGCACAGTTTCTCCGGCGGGCAGCGTCAGCGTATCGGCATCGCGCGCGCGTTGGCGCTGGGGCCTGAACTGCTGATCTGCGACGAGCCGGTTTCGGCACTCGATGTCTCTGTCCAGGCGCAGATCCTGAACCTTCTGAAGGACCTGCAGAAAGAATTGGGCCTGACCTACCTGTTCATATCCCACAATCTGGCGGTGGTGGACTACATGGCGGACCGCATCGCGGTGATGTGCGGCGGGCGCATCGTTGAGCTTGCGCCGCGCGAAATTCTGCTCAGGAAACCGATCCACCCCTACACGCGCTCACTGGTCGCCGCGGTACCTTTCCCCGATCTCGACAGGCCGATGGATTTCAAGACGCTGAAGCTCAGCGGCGCCTCCGACACCAGCGCATGGGGACCGCAATTCCGTGATGAGGGCGAAGAGGACATGCTGTCGCCGCTCGATCTTGGCGGCGGCCACGTCGTGCTGGCCCGGCGTTCAGCCGATATCAAGGCGTTACGCCATTGATCAGTCGGCGCACCGTCCTTGGGTTGATGGTCTCGGCATTTCTGCCGAGCCCGTTGCAGGCCGGCGATCTGGAGCCGGAATTTCTTCAGCCGTGGCTGAAGGCGAGAGCGCTGCCGGCACTCGCCGAGCGCCTGCCCAAGAGGCCGCGCGCGGTGAATCTCGCTGCGATGGGCCGGCAGCCCGGCCAGTATGGCGGCACGCTGCGCACGATCATTGGCAGCCAGAAAGATATCCGGATGATGACGATCTACGGGTATTCTCGCCTGGTCGGCTATGACGAAAAGCTCAACCTGCAACCCGACATTCTCGAAAGTTTCGACGTAGCGGATGACCGCGTCTTCACGTTCAAGATACGCGAAGGTCATAAATGGTCCAACGGCAGCCTGCTGACGCCGGAGGATTTTCGCTATTGCTGGGAAGATGTCTGGCTCAACGATGAGCTTTCGCAAGGCGGGCTTGCGCCTGCCCTGCTGGCGGACGGCAAGCCGCCTCGTTTCGAGATCGTCGATCCGCTGACGGTGCGCTACAGTTGGGATGCGCCCAATCCCGACTTCCTGCCCAAGCTCGCCGCCGCCTCGCCGCTATCGCTTGTTCTGCCGGCCGCGTATCTCAAGCAGTTCCACAAGAAATACCAGGATCCGTTCCGGCTCGCCGGCCTGATGGAGGAGAACCGGGCCAAGAAATGGACGCTCCTGCATATCCGCATGTCGCGGCAATACCGCCCGGAGAATCCGGAGTTGCCGACGCTCGATCCCTGGCAGAACCGGACCAAGCCCCCGGCCGAGCAGTTCATCTTCGAGCGCAACCCGTTCTTTCATCGAGTAGACGAGAACGGCCGGCAACTGCCGTATATTGACCGGGTCATCATGAATGTCAGCTCGTCGGCGATCATTTCGGCCAAGACCGGCGCCGGCGAGAGCGACTTGCAATGCATGGGAATTGACTTCAGCGATTACTCCTTCCTGAAGGATGCGGAGAAGCGTTACCCGGTGAAGATGCACCTTTGGAAACGCACACAGGGTTCGCGGCTGGCGCTGTTGCCCAATCTGAATTGCGCCGACCAGGTGTGGCGCGGCCTTTTTCGCGACGTGCGCGTGCGCCGCGCACTTTCGCTCGCCGTCGACAGGCGCGAGCTCAATTTGGCCGTGTTCTACGGGTTGGCGCAGGAAAGTGCCGATACGGTGCTGCCGGAGAGCCCTCTCTACCGGCCGGAATTCGCCAAGGCCTGGGTCGCCCATGACCCCGACCAGGCCAATGCCCTGCTCGACGAGGTCGGGCTCAAGACGCGTGACGATGACGGGCTGCGGATACTTCCCGATGGACGCCCGGCGCAGATCATCGTGGAAACGGCCGGCGAAAGCACGCTGGAAACCGACGCGCTCGAACTCATCACCGATCACTGGCGCAAGATCGGCATTGCCGTGTTCATCAGGACTTCACAGCGCGACATCTTCCGCAGCCGCGCGCTTGGCGGCGAGATCATGATGTCGATGTCGTCGGGCATCGACAATGGCGTGCCGACCGCCGACATGAACCCGAGCCAACTGGCCCCCACCATCGACGACCAGGTGCAATGGCCGCTCTGGGGTGCTCACTACTTGTCTCATGGCACGCTCGGTGAGGCGCCCGATCTTCCCCCTGTGGTCGAGTTGATGGCCCTGCTCGAGCGGTGGAACGCATCGACCGGAGCCACCGAGCGCGCCGAAATCTGGAATTCAATGCTGTCGATCTACACCGATCAGGTGTTTTCGATCGGCACGGTGAACGGAACGTATCAGCCGGTACTTGTATCCTCGCGGCTGCGCAACGTGCCTGACAAGGCGCTATACGGCTACGACCCGACTGCCTATTTCGGTGTCTATATGATGGATACATTCTGGCTTGGAGAGACCTGAGCGTGCTTCGATATATTGTCTGGCGCATCGCCGTGATGGTTCCAACGCTGCTGGTCATATCGGCGCTGGTGTTCACGATCATCGAACTTCCGCCAGGCGACTATTTCGACAGCTATGTCGCCGAGCTTCGGGCTCAGGGCGAAGCGGTGGATTCCGATCGCATCCAGATGATGCGCAAGGAGTACGGTTTCGACAAACCGCCGGTCATTCGCTACTTTTATTGGGTTGGCGGGATGCTGCACGGCGATTTCGGCTATTCCTTCGAATATGAGCTGCCGGTTCGTGACGTCGTCGGCGACCGAATGTGGCTGACCGTGCTGGTTTCCTTCGTCACGATCGTCTTCACCTGGCTCATCGCCTTTCCGATCGGTATGTACTCTGCCACGCATCAATACAGCTGGGGCGACTACGGCCTGACTTTCTTCGGCCTTCTCGGCCTTGCCATTCCGAACTTCATGCTGGCGCTGATCCTGATGTATTTCGCCAACATCTGGTTCGGCACGTCCATCGGCCATCTCATGGACCCGCAATATCTCAGCGAGCCGATGAGCTGGGCCAAGGCCAAGTCGATCCTCGCCCATCTGTGGATCCCGGTCTTGATCATCGGCACCGGGGGCACGGCAAGCATGATCCGGCGGCTGCGCGCCAATCTGCTCGATGAGCTGCACAAGCAATATGTCGTGACCGCGCGCGCCAAAGGCCTTCATCCCTTCAAGGCGCTGGTCAAATATCCGCTGCGCATGGCGCTCAATTTCTTCATTTCCGACATCGGCTCCATCCTTCCTGCCATCATCTCCGGCGCCGAAATCACGGCGATCGTGCTGTCCTTGGAGACGACCGGGCCGATGCTGATCAGAGCGCTGCAAAGCCAGGATATGTATCTCGCAGGGTCGTTCCTGATGTTCCTCGCCTTCCTGACGGTCATCGGCGTGCTGATTTCCGACCTGGCGTTGGCGCTGCTTGATCCGCGAATTCGCTTGCAGGGCGGCAGCACCAAATGAACACCCAATCGCCGCTACCCGCTCCGGGCGCTCCACTGCAACACTACGTTTCCATCGCGCCCTTCGACCTGCAGTCCGTCGAGGCGATGACGGCGGAGCAGTCGAAGGTGTTTCAGGCCTCGCAGCTTCGGCTGATGTGGTGGAAATTCCGGAAGCATCGGCTTGCTCTTGTATCCGGCATATTCCTGGCAGCGCTTTATTTCGGGATACTGATCTGCGAGTTCCTGGCGCCCTACAATCTGCACACGCGCAACATGGACTACATCTATTCGCCGCCGCAGCGGGTGCACCTGTTCCATGACGGGCAGTTCGTCGGACCGTTCGTCTATGGCCGTCAGATGATGCTGGATATGGACACGCTCAAGCGGAACTACAGCGACAGACACGATGATGTTCAGCGGATCCGTTTCCTCTGCAAGGGCGACAGTTACTGGTTCATGGGCCTGATCGAAAGCGACAGGCATCTCGTCTGTCCTGCCGAAAACGGCCAGCTCTTTCTGGCCGGCACCGACAGGCTGGGACGCGACGTGCTGTCGCGCATCATCTACGGCGCGCGCATTTCACTGACAATCGGCCTTGTCGGCATCAGTTTCAGCTTTGTGCTCGGCATCACCATCGGCGGCCTGGCCGGCTATCACGGCGGTATCTTTGACCTGATCGTTCAACGAATAATCGAAGTTTTGCAGTCGATCCCCAGCATCCCGCTATGGCTGGCCCTCGCGGCGATCATGCCGATAACCTGGAGTCCGATCCTGATCTACTTCGGCATCACCGTCATCCTCGGCCTGATCCACTGGACCGGACTGGCGCGGGCCGTGCGTTCAAAGCTTCTTGCGTTGCGCGAGGAGGATTACGTTCTGGCCGCGCAATTGATGGGCGCCAGCAGCAGCCGCATCATCCGGCGGCACCTCATTCCCGGTTTCATGTCGCATCTGATCGCGACGGCGACGATCTCCATACCCGGCATGATCCTGGGCGAGACGGCGCTGAGCTTCCTCGGGCTCGGCCTCAGAGCGCCGACCACCAGTTGGGGCATCCTGCTCACCGAGGCGCGCAGCGTCAGCGTGATCGCGTTCTATCCATGGCTGCTTTTGCCGATGCTCCCCGTCATTCTCGTCATCTTGGCGTTCAACTTCCTTGGCGACGGCTTGCGAGACGCCGCAGACCCCTACAAGTGACATCGCCGTCACGCTGCGCGCCGGGCCGCCCGCTCCACCGGAATGGATCCTTGTCTGCAGCCTGTTTGATTGTTGCAGGGTTCATCGTTCGCCTCTATGTCTGCCGAGAAGCGATCGGGGTTGAAGACGTCTCTCGGGTTTCACCCCGCGACCCCGCTAGTCGCGGGCATTGCTGAGCCGGTTCAGGACACACAAACGCATATGAGTCGCCTCGATAATTTCATCAGCAGGATGAGCGCACAGCGCGACATTCTCAATCAAATCTGCCCCGAGGTGGCGAAGATGGAGGGGCCGGTGCTCGAGCTCGGCCTCGGCAACGGCCGGACGTTCCACCATCTGCGTGAGCGCCTGCCCGGGCGCCGGATCCTGGTGTTCGACCGTGAAGTTGGCGCACACGCCAGCTCAATTCCCGAAGCTGAAAACCTCGTGCTCGGCGAGATACGCGAGACGGCGGTCAAGTTCATCGGCATCGACGCCGCTCTTGTTCATGCCGACATCGGCACCGGCTATGACGATCGCGATGCGATAACCTCTACCTGGCTTCCGGGTCTGATTGCGCGCCTGCTTCGCGTCGGCGGCTTCGCGGTCAGCGGCACACCGCTCGATCACCCGCTGTTGCAACGCCTCCCGCCGCCGACTTCTGAGCCCGCCGATCGTTATTATCTCAGCAGGCGCGTGTGAGTGTGCAGGCGGTTCAAGTCTTCAGGGACCAAGCTTCAAGGGATCGTATATACCGCTATTTCCCGCTCAATGCCGCGCAGCGAGACCTCGTGGGGCACGGGCGTCAGTGCGTTCCTGTGCAACAAATCGGCGGTGAGATTGTCTTCGACCACTGCACGAGTGGCGAAGATCGCTTGTGCGTTGGCAAGGTTCTGGACCCGCGATGCGATGTTGACCGTCTGGCCGAAATAGTCCTGTCGTTCGTTCATGGACACGGCGATGCAGGGGCCGGCATGGACTCCGATCTTGAGAAGCAGATCCTCGCGCCCGCTCTTGTCGTTGAGCGCACGCATGGCATCGCGCATCCTGAGGGCCGCGGCAATCGCACGATCGGGCGTCGCGAAGGTCGCCATCACCGCGTCGCCGATCGTCTTCACCACCGCGCCTGCCTCCGCCGCGACGATCTCGTGCAGAACCTGGAAATGCTCACGCACGAGATCGAAGGCTGAAAGGTCGCCCACCCGCTCGTAAAGCTCGGTCGATCCGCGCAGGTCGGTGAACAGGAAGGTCAGGCTGGTGATCTTCAGGCGCTGATTGATGTCGAGCGTATCCGTGCGATAGAGATCTCGGAACGTCTGGTTGGTGAGGAGCCGCTTGGCGGTCAGGAAGGGCCGGCGTTTGCCCAGTAAATCATGCAATGCGTGGCCGGCAATGAAGATCGTCGGCAGCACGCGCGTGTCGGTCCTGTTCTCGATCGAAATGCGCAACGGGCCGGGTTGCATCTCCAGCGTCTGGTTCTGGACGTGGTCGCGGTCGAAGACCAAGGAGAGGCTTCGGCGCTCCTTGGTCGGTTCGCCCTTCACGTCGATGAATTGCGCTGAATGCGTGACAGGCTCGAAGACGATGACGAATTCGGGCGGAAGCTGTATCTGCAGAACCGCCTTTTCGCCGGGCGCAAGCTCGGCCGGACGCCCAGTAGATCTGGCGGTAATATTCCACCAGCGGCAGTTCGTGCGGATTGTGCGCGGCAATCCTGCGCACGCGGGGACTGACGGTAAATGTCACCTCGACCATCTCGTCGAGGGTCGGCGAATAGCCTTCGGAGCACAGCGCGCAGGTGTATTCGTCCTTCTGCATCGTTTTCAGCGTGGCGTTGGTGTCGAGCACGCCGCCACAGCCGGGGCACAGAACATTCCAGGAAATGTCGAAGAGTCCCACCCGCGCCGCATGGAGAAAGGCGCTGATGGCACGCTCCTCGTCGAGACCATGCTTGCTGGCAAAGGCCAGCGCATTGATGCGGCAAAGTTCGCGATCGTTGCCCTCGGCGATGGTTTGCCGGATCGCGTCGATTGCCTGCGGATCGACATCGGTCGATTGCCGCAGAAGCGAGAACAGATCCTGAGCTTCGTTCATCGTGCAGGCTCCGGAAAATGCGCCCCGAGGCGCGTTGGCCGGACCGGTCTTCGGTCCGCACGGTCCATCTTACGTCGAAACGAACCGAACGGCCATTCGAATGGATAAGGCTGGTGACAGGTCAATTTCCATTCGGCGGATTTTCACCCGCCGCAAGCGGCACTATGATGGTACATTGGGCATTCATTTCGGGGCTTTCTCCCATGCTGACATCCGACAACCCGCCATTTCCGGCGGCTCTGCGGCTTTTCTCCGCTGGGGTCATCATCGTCCTGATCGTCGGCGCCGGCCTGTTTTTCGCGCCGGCGCTGGTCAAGCCGCACTGGCCCTGGCCGGTCACGCCGTTCAGTGCCCGCTTCCTCGGGGGCTTCTACACCGCCGAAATGGTGGTGATGGCGGCGCTTTTGTTCTGGAACCGCTGGTCGCCCGGCAGGCTGGTGCTGGTCATGGCCTTCATCTTCACCGTCATCGTGTCGGCGGTTTCGTTGATCAATCTCGGCTATTTCAACTTCGAGCGAAAAGCGGCCTGGCTCTGGTTCCTGGTCTATCTCGCCTCGGCCGTAGCATCCGGGCTGTTCCTGTGGCGGGCAAGGTCCCGCCCTCCGGCGGAAGGCGTGACCCTAAACCCCGCATGGCGCGGCTACATGTTGGCGGAAACGGCGATCCTTGGACTCTATGGCGTCGGCATGTTGCTGTTTCCCCTGGTGGTCAGCAGCACCTGGCCATGGCGGGTCGATCCCTTCCACGCCCAGGTCTACAGCGCCATCTTCCTCGCCGGTGCGGGCGGCACATATCTCGTCTGGAGAAGCGCGCCGCGCGAGGAACTGCTGGTGCTCGGCCTGGCGCAGTTTCTGGTTGGCCTGCTTGCCGTCCTTGGCCTCGTCATTACCGACGCCCAAGTGCACAAGATCGACTGGGCGGCGACGAAGACATTGTGCTGGCTCGCCCTTTTCGGCTGGATCGGCATCAGCGGCGTCTTCAAACTCTACGCCGCCTCCCGCTATTTTGGCTCGCAATCAGGGGCATAGGCTGCTGAGATAGCTGGATTTTCAGGTGACGTCCGGTGCATCGTGCCGGACCGATCGTCTTAGCCGGAAAAGCCATGACCAGCACGACCTCCGCCGAGAAAATCCAGCCGCAGCTCCGCGCCGTACGGCCAAGCGATGCGGAGGCGCTTTGCGCCATCTTCAACATGCCGGGCTTCCGCTGGGGCACGCTCAGGATGCCTTTCGAGATGGTGGAGCAAGTGGAGCGGCGCATCGCCAAGTCCGGCCAGGAAACCACCTGGATCGTTGCCGAGCTGGACGGCAAGGTCGTCGGCCATGGCAGCCTGGTCGTGCAGGGTTCGCCGCGCCGTTCGCATATCGGCGAGATCAATATCGGCCTTGACGATGCCTTTGTCGGCAAGGGCATCGGCTCTGCCATCCTTGACGCGCTGCTTGACGTGGCCGACAACTGGCGCGCCCTGAAGCGGGTCGAATTGACCGTTTATGCCAACAACGAACCGGCCCTGCGTCTCTACGCAAGCCACGGCTTTGAGGTCGAAGGCCGGCATGTGAAGGCCGGTTTTACCGACGGGCAGTACCACGACCTGCTAAGCATGGCACGGCTGCGGTTCTGAGATCCGCCGTTTGACCTTGACTATTTGGCCATCCGACACTTCGTGCCGAGTCCGGTCTGCCTTGGCGTTTGCGCCGCAAGCGGCTAGACGGGACCAATGACCGCCGTCCTTGATCCAACGCCCGCGCCTCCAGCGGAAATTCTGGCTGTGCTTTCGCGGCTCTGCCCGGAAGTCGTGCGTGACATCGAGCAGAACTGGAATGCACCGGTTTCCGATTATGCCCGCCATCTGTGGCGGCCGGTGGCGAGGCCTGCATCGGGCCTGTCGATCGCTGCCCGCTCGATCCTGCGCGAGGTCCTGCATCAACACCTTGGTGCGATCATGCAGCCTGACGAGATCGGCAGGACCCTCGAGGAATTCGAGCACAGACCGGTGATTCAGTCCGGCCTGCACTGCATGCTTCTGCTGGATCGGATCACATTCGATGCTCTCCTGCTTGCTTGGCTCGGCGCGGTCGAAAGCGGGCAGTCGGCCTTCTTCGGCTTCATGGGAGCGACGATGACCATGGAGACAATCGGCCGGGAGGGGCCGGGATGGCTCGATCTCGGCGACGACAAGGTCAATTTGTTTGGCATGGGGCGCCACAAGCTGTGCCGCAAAAGCGCCTGCGTGGCCGGTCCAGTCACCCTTAACAAGCGTGCGCTCGAAGCGGTGGGCGACGAAACGGATGCCAGCCGCTGGCTGGGCACGCTGCTCGCCAGCCAGGACAAGGTGTTTGGCACCGCCGCCGATGCGCTGACAGCCTTCAACGAAGACCTTGTCGCCGCCTGGGATCGTTCCCGCATAGCCCTGCCGGTCTTCATCGATGACCGGCTCGCCGCGACTGCCATGGCGCGGCATCTGGAAGATGACGACAGCCTTCTTTCCAGGTTGCTCCTCGGCCAGCGCCTCGACCATGCCTTGCAAGAGGCCGAGTCGGGCCCATTTGGCAGGTTCCTGCCCAATGCCACGGCCTATTTCTGGGGCGTCCGCGAGGAGCGTGTGCGCAAGCTCGTCCTCGAGAACGGGACCCTGATCGAGCCCGACAGGCCGCATGGTCTTTCCATCCCGTTCGAGCGGCCGCATCTCAGGCTGGCGCTGCTGGACGGCGTGCTTTTGCCGAACCTGTTCCTGATGTTCCTCGTCCTAGCCATATTGCCGCGGGTGCGTGTCGTGGGCGGCCTGAGACAGATCGGCTATGTCGCGCTTTTCCATCAGATCCTGCTGGCTGCGCTGGATGAAAACGCGCCGGAGGAGCGCGATCTGGCCGCGGAGCTGCAGGTTCGGGAAAATGCCTGGGGCATGCGGGTCATCGATGAAAAGATCTCGGTCCGCGAGCAGCTTGCCGGCCTGCCGGAAGGGGCGGTCTTCCCGAGCCTACTCCGGCGATACCGGTTGCAGACATTTGCCGAGACGACCGACGACCTGAAGCTGGTTCGCGAAAACGCCCGATGGCGCAAGATTGGCCACGCAGGGACCAAGGCGGGTTGAGCCTCACGTAAAGCCTTATTGCACCACATCGGCCTTGCGGAGCCCGTCCACCACGAGTTCGAAATCGGCAGGGTTCTTATAGGGCAGGACTTTGCGTCGGTATTCCAGCGAATAGTCCGGATTGACGCGAAGCACCTCCTGCCACGCCGCGCGGGCTTCGGCGAAACGGCCCAGATGGCCGTAACTGGCGGCCAGAAGCGCGCGCGAGACGTCGGTAACAGCGTTGCGAGCCAGCCGTTGCATCAAGAGGTCAACGGCCTCTTCGTACCTTCCCAGTTGAAACGAGGCCACAGCCTGGAAGTGCAGAAGCACATCCGGAAAGTATGGATTCAAGATCTTCGCCCGGCCGTAACTATCGAGGGCCTCCTCGGGTCTGCCCGAATAGTACAGCGCCTCGCCGAGGATGACGTGCCCTTCGGCGAAGTTCGGATTGAGGGCTATCGCGCGCTCGGCCTCGTCGATCGCCCCATCGTGCCGTCGTGTATACAGCTTGACGATAGCCAGCGCCCAGTGCGCCCAGGGATCGCTGTCATCCAGCGTTACCGCTCGCGTTGCGGCCTCTTCCGCTTGTGCCATCGATTCCGGCGGCGACGCACTCCACCTGTTCAGGTAATCGAGACCGTGCGTGAGGGCGAGGAAGGCGTGGGCAGCGGCAAACTTCGGGTCCTGCTCGATGGCACCTTGCAAGAGGTCACGGGCTGCGGCGTTCGTCTCTTTCGTCAGCCGGTACCACAGCTCCCGGCCTCGCATGAAACGGTCATAGGCCTCGATGTCGCGCGGGTGCTCGGGCGCCAGCCGCTGACGGTCACCCTCGGTCAGATTGAGCGCCAGCGCACCGACGATCTGCTGCGTCACGTCGTCCTGCACGGCGAATATGTCGGTCAGGTCGCGATCGAACCGCTCCGCCCAAAGATGGCCGCCCGAGGTCGCGTCGATGAGCTGCGCGGTGATGCGCACCCTGTTCCCCGATTTGCGTACGCTTCCCTCGAGTATATGCCGCACGCCGAGCTTCGCGCCCACCTCCTGCACATGGACGTTCTGGCCCTTGAATGTGAACGACGAATTGCGTGCGATGACGAAAAGCTGCGACAGCTTGGACAGCGCCGTGATGATGTCTTCAGAGATGCCGTCGGCGAAGTAGTCTTGTTCGGCGTCACCGCTCATGTTGGCGAACGGCAGGACGGCGATCGACAGTCTCGGCGGCGCTGTGGTCGCCGGCCGGCTCGTCGCGGCTTCCGAGGTCGCGGCCGCCTTGGTCGCGGCGCTGCCGACTTGCAGCGAATAGACCCGGATCGGCTCGGCGATGTTCTTGAGCTGCGTGCTGCCGAGATCGCTGACCGAGAGGTCGAGCCTCGCCCTGACCTGGCGATAGGCATCCTCGGACAGGCAGATCGCGCCGGGCGCCGCGACGCCCTCCAAACGCGAGGCGATGTTGACGCCGTCGCCCATCAAGTCGCCGTCGCTTTCTTCGACCACATCCCCCAGATGAATGCCGATCCTGAACTCTATGCGGCGGTCCTGCGGCACGCCGGCATTGCGCTCGACCATACCATTCTGAACCTCAATGGCGCAGCGCACGGCATCCACCACACTGCGAAACTCGACCAGCGCTCCATCGCCGGTGCGCTTGATCACCCGCCCGTTGTGCACTGCGATGATCGGATCGATCAGGTCGCTGCGCAGTGCCCGCAACCTCGCCAAAGTACGATCTTCGTCCGCGCTCGCGAGCCGGCTGTACCCAACCACATCTGCAGCCAGGATTGCCGCCAGCTTACGATTCTCGCTCAAGGGTCCGTCTCCTCATCCCCACGATAGCAGGAAGAGGGAGGGTAAGAGAGAACTTTCGCAAACGACGCCACGCACCGCCGGCAGCGCTCCGCCACAGGACCACACCGCGCTTGCCGGTCGACGGCTATCGGTTCATCCTTGCAAATACCCTGGCCGTGAAGTGCGTGGCGAGATCGCGCGACACGGCCCCTGGTGAGGTGTTGTTCGATGGACTGCTCGGGCTGCGGTTTCAAAGTTGAGGACGGTTACGCGTTCTGTCCGAGGTGTGGCCAGCGCCAGCCCGTGCCATGCGCCAGTTGCGGCTACGTCTGCGCACCTGATTTCGAGTTCTGTCCAAAGTGTGGGGCAAGCGTCGGTGCGCCCGTCGAACGGCCTGCTCCGACAGCAAGCCGGACCATTGTGCCGCCTTCTCGAACTCCGTCGCTGCTTGCGAACATCGAAAGCGAAGATGGGCGGCATCCCGTCTCTGACGCCGATCGCCGGACGGTAACAGTCCTGTTCGCCGACCTTTGCGGCTTCACGACGCTCAGCGAGCAGCTCGACCCCGAGATCATGCAAGCGCTGCAGAACGAACTGTTCAAGGAATTGACGGCGGCCGTGCGAAACTTTGGTGGTTTCGTCGACAAATTCATCGGCGATGCACTGCTCGCTTTGTTCGGTGCGCCGGTCGCGCATGAGGACGATCCGGAACGTGCGCTTCGCGCCGCTCTCGACATGATCGCCCGGACGGCGCGGCTCGGCGAAAGTGCCCCCCACTCCGGCACGCCTCTGCTGCTCCACATCGGCATAAACACCGGTCCAGTCGTCACTGGCGGATTGGGCATCGGCACCGCCAAATCCTATTCGGTGACCGGCGACACGGTGAATACGGCGCAGCGCCTGCAATCGCTGGCCGCACCGGGTGAGGTGCTGGTAGGCGAGCTCACGCACAGGCTGACCCGGCATGCCTTCTCTTACGAACCGCTGGGCGATGTCGTGCTTCGCGGCAAGGCCGGCAGTGTGCTCGTCCATCGACTGGATGCACCGCTTGCGGCGCCGCGTGCAGCGCGTGGGCTCGAGGCGCTTGGCCTCAGCGCGCCGATAATAGGTCGCGGTGCGGAGCTTCACAGAATGCTGGCGAGCCTTGATCAAGCGTGCGGCGGCTCGGCACAACTTGTGCGCCTCGTCGGAGAAGCCGGCATCGGGAAATCGCGGCTGGTGAAGGAGTTCGTCGCCCGCGTCGGCGACGAGGATCGCTTTCGCAACGTCGCCGTGCGCCAGGCCACGTGCTCACCGCTGGGCGAACAATCATTCGGCGCCTTGGGCGCGGTGGTGCGCAGCGCTGCCGGGATGATGCAAAACGACAACGGGGACGAAATGCGGGGGAAGCTCGCAAGCTTGCTTGCCGATCTCGGCCTGCAGGGCGAGGAGGCGACGCGCCTGATGCCTTTGCTCTACCATGTGCTTGGCCTTGGCGACCCCGATGCCACCTTGCAGCATGTCGAGCCCGAGCAATTGCGGCGGCAAATTCTCTACGCAGTCCGCACAATCGTCGAACGGCGGCTTGCGTTGTCGCCGCTGTTGATTGTCGTCGAAGACCTGCACTGGGCCGACGCCGTGTCGCTCGAGGCCCTACGTTTCGTGATGGACAGGTTGGAACGCACGCGGTTGATGTTGCTGGTCACGCATCGTCCGGCGTCGGACACCGACCAGCTCGACTCAAGTCGGGTTAGTCACACGGCGCTCAGGCTTTCGCCGCTCAACAATGATGACGGACGCAGCTTGCTGGCGGCGCTTTTCGGCGAGAGCTGGGTGAATTCCGCAGGAGGACTTGTCGAACAGATCCTCGAGCGCGCGGGCGGCAACCCCCTTTTTATTGAGGAGATCGTTCGCGGCCTCATCGATCGCGGCGTACTGATGCGCGAGGGCCAGCGATGGCGGACTGCGGCAGGCGAAGTCGCAACCGGCATTCCAGCCACTATCCAGGCAATGTTGCTTGCCCGGGTCGACCGGCTGCCCCAAGAGGTGCGCCGGTTGGCCCAGGAAGCCGCGGTGATCGGCCCGCGCTTCGACGCGACCCTTCTGAAGGCCGTGACAGCCGATCCCGGCCGCCTGGAAGCCGGCTGCGAACTGCTTTGCGATGCGGAAATCATCGAGGAAGTCGCCGGATCAAGCTCGGTCTCGTTGCAAAGCTACCGCTTTACGCAAACATTGCTGCAGGACGTGATCTACCAGAATCTGCTCGTGCAACGCCGGACCGAAATCCACGGGCGGATCGGTGCTGCCTTGGAGCAACTGTGCGGCGACAAGCCGGAGCGGCTGGAGGATTTGACCGTGCTCGGTCATCATTTCGCACAGAGCGCAGAGCGGGAGAGGGGCGCGCGTTACCTGCAGGAGGCAGGCGATCGCGCTCGCGTGATATACGCCAATGATGATGCGCTTCGTTTTTACGAGCGAGCACTGACTGCGTTGAGCGCGATCGGGCAAACACCGCTCAAACTGGCAATTGCCGAGCGCATTGCCGATTTGAGCGGCCCGGTGGGCCACCGCGAGGTCGCGCACCACCACTACGAGACGGTGTTGCAGGCATACCGCCAGTCAGCCGATCGTGTCGCGTCGGCGCGCGTTTTGCGCAAGATCGGTCGGCTGCTTTGGGATGTCGGCAAGCGGGACAAGGCAGAATCCCGCTATGCTGAAGCGGCAGCGCTTCTGGATGGAGCAGATGCCCCGATCGAGCAGGCGCATCTCTGGCAAGAACGTGGCCGACAGGCATTCCGGAGCGGAGATCACGCTCTCGCGGCAAAATGGGCAGACGCGGCACTGGATTGCGTAGGCCCTCTGGCAACGGAGCAGGTCTCCGAGGTGGGGGCTGATGCCACTCTTGTGACCGCCGAGGCACTCAATACCAAGGCTGTCGCGCTGGCTCGCCTCGGGCGAAACCATGAGGCCGTGCGTCTGGTTGAGCGTAGCATTGAATTGGCCGAAGCCGCCGGTCTACTGGGTGCGGCCTGCCGTGGCTACACCAATCTCGGCGTGCTTTACACGACTATCGATCCGGCACAGGCGATGAAGGTCTGTCGGCGCGGTCTTGAAGTGGCGCGCCATATTGGTGATTTGGGTTTCCAGGCGCGCCTCCTCGCCAATCTGGCGGTCGCTTGTTGTACTTTTACGGATCGCTGTCCAACAGAGGGCGTGCCTGCCGCCGAGAAGGCCGTCGAGATCGACCGGGCGCTCGATCAGCGCGAGCACCTGCCGGTGCCGTTGATCGTGCTTGGGCAGATCCACCAATGCAACGGCCGTCCGGAACTTGCGGTTGGCTTGTTCCACGAAGCACTGGACGTAGCCGGCGAAACGGGCGAGCCCCAACTGCTGTTTCCGTGCTATGATGGTCTCGCAACGCTTAATCTCGACCTCGACAATCTGGCCGAGGCCGAGCGCTACTTTTCCCTGGCGCAGGATATATGCGCCCAGCACGGGCTCGACCCGGAAGCGCTTGTGGTGCTGCCTTTTCTCGACTAGCCGGGTGGGAGGTTGGAAATGTCCGCGCCTAGTGACTTGGTGCCCCTTCAACCGGGCGACCGTGCGCCGAACCTGGTGCTCGACGCTATTACCCAGGAAGGCAAGATCGCGCTCGACGACTTTCGCGGGCGCAAACCGGTGTTGGTCGGCCTGTTTCGAGGTCTGCATTGTGCGTTTTGCCGGCGCCATATCGCCGCCCAGGCGCGGCTTGATCCGGAGCTGCGCGAAAAGGGCGTGGGGAGCCTGACGGTGGTCAATACGCCGATCGAACGGGCGCGTCTCTATTTCCGCTACCACCCGATGCCCAATCTGCTCGCGGCTTCCGACCCCGAACGCGCTTCACATCGCGCTTTTGGACTGCCCAATCTCGAATTCACACAAAACGAAACGAACTGGCCGTACAAGGTCTCGATGGCAGCGGCAATGGATATGCGGGTCGACCTACCAGGCGAATTGCCCGGTCCCATGGATCCTATGACGGCCGGCGCACTCCTCGACAAGAAGGATCACTACGAACTCACCGAAGCCGACGAGCAAATGATCGCAACGGGACACGGACAACTGGTAGGCCAGTTCCTGCTCGACCGGCAGGGGATCGTGCGCTGGAGCTTCACGGAGGTTCCAGAGGGTGGGCGATATATGTTTGCGGCGGCAAACCCGCAGGAGCTGATGTCAGCCGTGTCCCAAGTCGCCCAATAGACTTGCGAACCGGTAGACGGGGCGGGCGCTCGCGCGTGTCGATCTCCGCGTGGCATCGGGTGATCGCGGCAATCTGGTCGCGCCAGCAACAAGTTTGCCGCTCATTCGAGCGCCGCCTCCATGATGGCAACAAAATCATCGAACGAGCGATCCCCCCGAATCTCGATACGCGGAAGGTCGATGGGATCGCAATCGAGGTCCGCCGGCCCGTGTCTGCCGCCGAAACCGATCCGATAGCCGCATTCCTTGGCCAGCCGGCCAAGCCGTCGGTCAGTGACGGAGAAGGGTGCCGTGAACGCCGTGGTTGGCCGACCGGTCCACCGTTCGATGAACATGCGGGAGCGCAGGAGCTCGGCGGCCAGATCAGAGCTCGACAGACCATCGATCGCGCGATGTGTCGCCATATGGCTTCCGAAGAACGCACCTTCGGCGGCGAGGCGTCGCACCGTCCCGGCGTCCATAAGCTGCGTCGACGGACCGCTGTCGGCGTCCCACTGTGCACTTTCACCCACCAAGTCCGTCACCAGGAATACTTCCGCGGTCAGGTCGTTCGCGCGTAAGGTCGGCCACGCATGGTCGGCAAAGTTCTGGAAGCCGTCATCGAAGGTGATGAGCACAGGGCGGCCAGCGAAAGGTTGACGGTTGGCGATGAACTGTTCCAGCTGCTCTGAACTAGTCGCGTGAAAGCCATTGGCGCGCAGCCATGCCATCTGGCTAGCGAATGCGGCGGGCGTGAGCCGAAAACGGGCGAGCGCGGCCGGACCTTCATCGGCGACGCCGTGATACATGAGGACGGGGATACGCTCGCGCCGCTCGTTACGCGCGACGTCGCGGCGCAAGGCCCGCGCCCCGCCCCAGATGATATTTCGCGCGACCCCGATTTCGATGGGTGCGCGGAGCGGCACATGATCAATCCTCGGTTCCGTCACCACATCGTTCGGTGACAGGCGGCGGAAGTGGTCTATGCGATATAGCTCGGTCTGGATCGACTGCTCGAGGACGAGGCCTTCGGTCGCTGCCAGCGTCTCCGAGATCGCTTGGGCACCGAATGTGTTCCAGTCGAAGCCCGTCCTTTCAACATTGTCACGTAGGACGAATGCGTGTGCGCTGATGAAACTGCCGCCAGGCGCCAACGCCTCAGCGAATTTTTTGGTGATGCGCCGCAACTCCGCGAGATCATCCAGATAGTAGAGCACTTCCGAACAAAAGATCAGATCCATGTCACCCGGCAGCGTGTCCGCAGCGAAATCCAGCACGCCGAACTCAATGTTAGGCTGATCGCTGCATCGCGCACGAGCCCGTTCGATGGCTATGGCGGAGATGTCGGTTGCGGTCAAATGGCTCACACGCGGCGCCAGCTGCCGCGTGAAGTGGCCCTCCGCGCAGGCCAGCTCAAGCGCCCGTCCGATGGGACCGGCAGGCAGGATTTCGAGCTGCCGCTGATATTTTTCCTGCTCATAGAGCGAGCCGTAGTTCCACGGATCCTCGGTCGCGAAATAGCTGTTCCAGAAAGCCGTGCGATCATTCCTGTCCGCGGCCCGTGCTCGGCGCGGCGCGGCGGGAGGCTGTGCTGGTTCGGCGCGCGACCGGACCAGTTCCCGCGCTTCGGCGGCCAATTGGGCGAGCTTGCCGAAGTGACTGTCCGGATCGGACCGGCGTTCGGCTGTAGACAATGCCTCGGCTGCAAGCGTGTTTAACGTGTCGGCACCGGCGCCCTCCTGCGGCACAGTTGATCGTTCTGCAAGCCTTGCCGTACTGTCTGTAGGCCGCTCAGGGGGCACGACATTCTGGATCAACTCAATCCAATGATACCTTGTCACTGTCCCGAGCGCGCCAAACTGCACGACAGCCTCGATCTGGCCGTCGATCATCAGATAGGCATAAATTCGATCGATGCCTTCCGGGAGTTC
>JAEKLU010000222.1:33820-41812 GCA_019509685.1 Mesorhizobium sp.
AAGCATTTGCTCAAGCTGATACTGGACGCGGCGACCCGCTGCGGGATTGTCCCAGACCTTGCCGAGTTCGATGATCAACTCGGTGATGGCCCCGCCGAACCTGTCCCACCTGGCAGCCAATTGCGCCGGCACCGACAAGCTTCCGGCCATAAGGCCGTCGAAGACCACCTTGGCGATCTCATATATCCACTTACGTCCTGCCGGGAGCGCGCGCAGGGACTGCAGGTCGATCGAGCGCGAGCCGCGGCCGCAATCCGACGCGGCGTTCCGCAACGCGGTCCACGCAAGGGCTTCGGAAGCGGTACCGCCGTTCGCATTATCGTTGGCCATCGAGCTTTCGTTTTCTTCGGCAAGAGTCGGCGAGTGTCAAAAACGGATGACGGCATCGGATGGCAGCACTGCTCTGTCAAGGTCGGGGCGGATTAGAGGCAGGCAAAAAGGCTTGGTGACAGGCCGAATGGCTCATGCCCCTCGTGTATGGCCCGGGATCCTGGTGCCGGCGTTCTGTGCCCAGAATCACCATGCCCGGTTCATGGAAATGCCCAGAGGTTCGAGCCGAGGTCGAAATACCTCCCCTGGCGGCTAGTAGACACCGCCAATTACCCGGCGCAACGGTCTAGCCCGCACCGATGACGCCTTGAACCACAACATTGGCTTGTTGAAGTTAGTGGCAACGACGGACATAGATGTCGTTGCTTGCCGATTTGACCGGAAGGTTACAGCACGATGCCACGCATGATTCGACGATTGGGAGCCAGGAATCTGGCATGCCGGGCACGACGTCTCGGATATCTGACTGCGATGTTTGTCCTGATTGCCGGGCCGCTCGTCTGTGGTATCGCCCTCTTGCTGGCTGGTCCGGCGCAGGCGGCGGCGAGCGTCCCGCCTGAAAGGGTCAAACAGCTGTTCGAGCTTCTCGACGATCCGTCAGTGAAGGCCTGGGTGGCCGAACAGCGAAATCAGGACGCCGGGTCAACGGCGGAGCCTGCCGCGGCAGGAGTTTCGCCGGCCGACGCATCGTCCGACGCCGTGGCCGCACCAGCCCAGATGAATACGATGGCATCCTCGACGCTCGATCGGATCAAGCATCATATCGAACGGATCGTGCGAACCTTGCCCTCGCTGCCTGGCCAGTTCGCGCGGGTTCGGGAAGCGACCATGGAGGATATGTCCAGCAGGGGGCCAGCCGGCGTATTTTTGCTGATTGCGATTTTCATCGCCGCCGGCCTGGCGCTGACCTGGGCCACGTTCAAACTCACCCGTCCATTTCGTCTTTGGATTATCGCCCAACCGAAGGATACGCCCATCGGGCGGGCCAAGAAGATTGGTGGTCGGCTGCTCTATTCCAGCCTGCTGATTGTCTCGTTCGCGGTGGGCAGCGCCGGCGCGTTCATGTTGTTCGACTGGCCAATGCTCATCCGTGAGATTGTGCTGACATTTCTGATGGCGGCCGTCGTTACATGGGGTGTGCGCACGTACGTCATAGCCCTGTTCGTCCCTTCCTTCATGCATGTCGAGAACGCCGTCGAGGTTCGTGCCTTGCCGATCACCAACGAGACGGCCGACCATTGGTCCTATTGGCTATCGCGGATCGTCGGCGTCTTCGCCTTCTTCGCAGCCGCTTTTGTCCTCCTGCCCGGTCTCGGCATCGACCGCGACGGGATGATGGTCCTGTCGGTGGGCGCCGATTTCGTGCTGCTGGTGCTCTTGCTGCTTGCCGTCTGGCGCCGGCCTAGAATGCGGCGGGACGATGGGCACGGTCACACGGCAGCAACATGGTTGTTGACGGCTTATTTCGTCGCTTTGTTTATGGAGCGTATCGCTGGCCTGAACACATGGTTCTGGTTTACCTTGGCCGCATTCGTCCTGCCTTTGGCAATCGTGCTGACGCAGCGCGGGGTCAATTTCGTCCTGCGGCCGGGTTCGGAAGATGTCGGCCGGCCTACCATCCCGGCGGTGACGATCGCGGTCATCGATCGCGGAATCCGGATGATGTTGATCCTGGCGGCGGCTTACTTCCTCGCGCGTATCTTGGGCCTGGACATGCAATCCATGCGCGACAGCGATACGACGACGACGTTCATATTGCGCGGCTTGATCAACGTCGTGGTCATTGCCCTCGCAGCCGATTTCGGCTGGTCGATCATCAAGGCTTTGATCGAACGAAAGCTGGGCATCGAAATGCCGCACCCTGTGATCAGCGAGGAGGACGTTCCGATCCTCGATGCGCAGCAGGCACGGCTGCACACGCTGTTGCCGATCCTCCAGAACATGCTGCTCGCATTGATCATCGTGATGGCGGTGCTGATGATGCTCGCCTCTTTGGGTATCCAGATCGGCCCGCTGATCGCCGGCGCTGGCGTCGTCGGCGTCGCTGTGGGCTTTGGCGCACAAACCGTCGTCAAGGATGTCATTTCGGGCGTGTTTTTTCTGCTCGATGATGCGTTTCGTGTCGGCGAATATATTTCCTCGGGCAATTACAAGGGTACGGTGGAAAGCTTCTCGCTGCGCTCGGTGAAGCTGCGCCACCATCGTGGTCCGCTGTTCACGATACCGTTCGGTGAACTCGGTGCAGTCCAGAACCAGAGCCGTGACTGGGTTATCGACAAGTTCAACATTACCGTCGGCTATGACACCGATATCGATTTCGCGCGCAAGCTGATCAAGCGAATCGGCCTCGAACTGGCGGAAGATCCCGAGTTCAAAAATTGGGTGCTCGACCCGATCAAGATGCAGGGCGTACAGGAGTTCGGCGAATACGGCATCGTCTTGAGGGTCAAGGCCATGACCAGACCCGGAGGCGCCTTCGGCATGAAACGCAAATTCTATGTGCGCCTGCGCCAGGTCTTCAAGGAACAGGGCATCGAACTGCCATTTCCGACTGTCCACGTCCAGGGGCTACAGAACCCCCATGAGATAGAGAGTGCGCCATTGGAGATCACACCTGAGTTGCAGATGGCCGTCGCGCAGTCGCACACCAATCGGCGCAGAAAAAAAGCTGGCACAGAGGAGTAGGAAGCCTGTGAAACCTACCGGTCGCAACGCGGCTTATCGCGCTTCGGCCGTGGCGGGGATATTCATTTATCTTCAACCGATTGAGATGCGCAACGGTCATCGGCGGTCAGGAATATAATAGCCGGCGTCCGCGACGCTTCCGTTTGCGCTTCGGCTTTTTCGCCTCAGATGCAGGGAACCAAAAACCCAGCTTCAACACTTCGTCGACGCTTGTGGGACTCGGGGCGGGTGCAAGCTGGCTGAAACCATGGCCAGAATTCGAGAGGACCGTTGATCCTCCCCGATAGTCACCTTCGCCCTGACGCTTCGGCACTCCATTCCCCCAAGCCAATAAGATTGCAAGAATAGCGCAGGCTTGAGGAAGGCACCAGCCGCGCCAGGCTCCTTCTCCATGGCGGAGGGCAGCATCGAGGTTGGCGACAAGGTCGCGAACTGGTCGTCGCGAACGCCATGTGCTTGGTGACGTGGTGGCCGTGCTGGTCAACTCCTGAATGACGAAGTCGCTACGAAGGATATGCCAGCTGGGCTGTTCAATTCATAACGCCACCGTCTTTATTTGTATCTGATCCGCTGATACATAACCCCGTGTGACGAGTGCGGGCCATATGTCGAATGAAATCATGGTCGTCGATCCGCTTGAGCGGCTTGACCTGTTGAAGAGCCTCGCGAGCGAGGTCCGGGTCCGGATTCTCGATCTGCTGCACCGCAAGGGGCCTAAAAACGTCAATCAAGTGGCCGAAGAACTGGGTCTTCCGCAATCGACAATTTCCGCAAACATCCAGGTTCTTGTCGATGTCGGATTGATCGAGACGAAATCACAGAAGGCGCGCAAGGGAAGTCAGAAGGTCTGCTATTCGACCTTCTCCGAGTTGGTTGTCGTCTTTAAGGACCGCACCCCGGCGCAGGATCTCGGTGTCATAGAAGTGGCGATGCCGCTTGGACTCTATACAAGATGCGAGGTTTCCGCTCCCTGCGGCCTGTGTTCAAAAGACGGCGTCATCGGACTTCTCGATGTACCCGACACCTTCCTCGATCCCGACCGTATGCGGGCCGGGCTGCTGTGGTTCACCCGCGGCTTCGTCGAATATCAGTTTCCCAACAATGCGACGCTTGCCAATGCCAAAGTCGGCGGGTTGGAACTGGCGATGGAGCTTTCGTCCGAGGTGCCGGGCACATCGAAGGATTGGCCATCGGACATCACGGTGGCGATCAACGGGCACGAGATCGATACATGGACGGCGCCGGCCGACTATGGCGACAAGCGCGGCAAACATACGCCCGGCTGGTGGAAGCTAGCCGGATCGCAGTATGGCGACCTCGTACACTGGCGCGTCACGAGTAACGGCACCTATCGCGGCGATGACAAGGTTTCCAAATGCTCGCTGGCCGATCTGGAACTCGAGCGGCACCGCTCGATCCGGGTACGAATCGGCGTGAAGGAAGATGCACGTCACCCCGGCGGCATAAACATCTTCGGCAGCGGCTTCGGCAATTATAGCAACGACATCGTTCTGCGCCTGCTGAAGGCTTGAGGGCATACTGAACCCTTGACGGGCGGATGAACTCCGCCCTTAACTGACCCACGACCCGGATATAGACCGGAAAGTCGGATTGATAGTCCGCAGTGGGAGGGATCATGAAAGCCAGAGTCACAGCGAACGCGGCCTATGCCATCGCGGATATCGACAAACGTCTTTACGGCTCGTTTCTCGAGCGTCTTGGCCGGGCGGTTTATACGGGCATCTACGAGCCCGGACATCCGCAAGCGGATGCAGAGGGAATGCGCAAGGACGTGATCGAGTTGGTGCGTGCGCTCGACACGCCGATCTGCCGTTACCCGGGTGGCAACTTCGTGTCCGCCTACAATTGGGAAGACGGCATAGGCCCAAAGGAGAACCGCCCGCGGCGGCTCGATCTTGCGTGGCGCACCACGGAGCCGAACCTGGTTGGAATTCACGAATTCGCCGACTGGGCCGAAAAAGCCGGCACCGAGATGATGCTTGCGGTCAATCTCGGTTCCCGCGGCCTCGACGAGGCGAGGGCATTCGTTGAATACGTCAATCACCCGGGCGGCAGCTACTGGTCCGACCTCAGGGCCAAGAACGGACGCACGCAACCCTGGAACTGCCGCCTCTGGTGCCTCGGCAATGAAATGGACGGTCCCTGGCAGGTCGGCCACAAGTCGGCGAGCGAATACGGCCATCTCGCCAACGAGACCGCCAAGGCGCTGCGTGGCCTCGACCCGACGGTGGAACTGGTCGTCTGCGGCTCGTCGCATTCCAATATGCCGACCTATCCGCAGTGGGAAGCAACCGTGTTGGAAGCGACCTACGAGCAGGTCGACTACATCTCTCTCCACATGTATTTCGAGAATTACGAGAAGAATACGGCCGAATATCTCGCTCTTCCGGCCAAGCTTGATCGCTACATTGGCACGGTCGCGGGCATCATCGACTACGTGAAGGCCAAGACCCGCTCGAAGCGGGACGTGAAGATCTCCTTCGACGAGTGGAACGTCTGGTACCATCAGCGCAAGCGGGACGCCGAGCGCATGCGCGGCTGGGATTGGCCGGAAGCGCCCCGGCTTCTGGAAGACATCTACAATTTCGAGGACGTGCTGCAGGTCGGCTGCATCATCAACACCTTCATCCGCCGGTCGGATATTGTTCGCATCGCTTGCATTGCGCAGCTGGTGAACGTCATCGCGCCGATCATGACCGATCCCGGCGGCAGCGCCTGGCGGCAGACGATCTACTGGCCTTTCATGCTGGCCTCCAGGCACGGCCGCGGCACCGCGCTGCAGCTCGCGGTCGAGGTGCCTACCTATGACGCGGCCGCGGCCGACAAGGTGCCGTGGCTCGACATCGCAGGCGTGCACAATTCGAACGCCGGCACGCTCACCTTCTTCGCAATCAACCGGCATGGGTCCGAGACGATAGAGGCCGACGTCGCTCTCGAGCGGTTTGCCGCCAAGTCGATCGAGCACACGATCATCCGTCATGACGATCTCGAGGCCTGCAACACGAAGGACGCGCCGGACAACGTATCACCGGTCAAAGGCAACGGGGCAGCGCTCAGCAGCAAGGGGATGACGCTGAACTTGCCGCCGCACTCCTACTCGATGGTGCGTGTGACACTCTGAGTCAATATCCGACTATCCGATATATACCGTAAAATCCGTTGCGGGCGGTTTGGTTTGGTGTAGCATTGAAACGTTCAAGGCGGATCTAACCGCCGTACTCGGGAGGAAGCTGAGATGAACTTTCGCAGGATGATGGCCATAGCGGTGGTTGCGACCGCAGGATTCTGGGCCGTCGCGGCCCAGGCCGAAGAAACCGTCATATGGTGGGATTTCCTCGGCGGCGGTGACGGTGTGCGTATGAAGCAGATGATCACCGACTTCAACGCCGCCCACGTAGGCAAGATCAAGATCGACGCCACGACGCTGGAGTGGGGCACGCCCTTCTACACGAAGGTACAGACCTCGGCCGCGGTCGGTGAGGCGGCAGACGTCATGACCTATCACGCCAGCCGCATCCCCTTGGCGGTGAGCCAGGACATTCTCGAAGAAATCACCGCCGACGACATGAGCAAGATGGGCCTTTCGGCCTCGGACTTCGCCAAGACGACGATGGACGCCGTGACGGTCGACGGCAAGCAATACGCAGTGCCGCTCGATACCCATCCAATCGTCCTGTACTACAATCGCGACCTTCTGAAGAAGGCAGGCGTGCTCGGCGACGACGGCCGTCCCGTGGGCATGGGCAACAAGGAGCAATTCACCGCGACACTGCAGAAGTTGAAGGACGCCGGCGTCGAGTTCCCGTTGGGCAGCGTCACCGCCGATGGCAACTTCATGTACCGCACCATCTATTCGCTGGTGTGCCAGCAAGGCGGCGAGCTTCTGACGGGAAACGAATTCCTCGCCGGCGACAACGCTAAGAAGCTGGCGAACGCCTTAGCGGTTCTGCAAGGGTGGACGAAGGCCGGGCTGCAGTCGACCTATACGGACTATCCCGCAACCGTCGCCCTGTTCACCTCGGGCAAGGCCGCAATGATGATCAACGGCGTCTGGGAGGTTCCCACGATGACCGACCTCGCCAAGCAAGGCAAGCTGTTCGACTGGGGCGCCGTCGAGATTCCGGTGATCTTCGACAAGCCATGCACTTATGCGGACAGCCATTCATTCGCAATCCCGAAGAACAAGGGCAAGGAGATCAGCCCGGAAAAGCGTGCCGCCGTTCTCGAGGTGATCTCATGGATTGACAAGCACTCGCTGTTCTGGGCCACGGCAGGCCACATCCCGGCATACAAGCCAGTCACCGAGACGGCCGAATACAAGGCAATGGAGCCCAATGCGACCTACTCGACGCTGACGGCCAACATGATCTTCGATCCAAAGTCGCCCAAGGCTGGTGTCGCCGGGCCGATCTTCGACATCATGTCCAATTATTTCGTGCCGACCCTCAACGGCGAGATGGACCCGGGCGAGGCGGTGAAATCCATCAAGGCAGAGCTGAACAGCATGTAAGGACTCAAAGGCTGGGGCCGGCCTACCAGAACGGTCCCAGCCATACTTGAGGAAGAGCCATGCTTCGCAACTCCCGCACTGAACGTCTTGTCGCGCTGGTGCTGGTCGCTCCCTTCCTGGCGATCTACTTGCTGACGTTCGTCTATCCGACGGTCCAGATGTTTCGCATCTCCTTCACCGATGCGCCGTTGATCGGGGAGGGGCGGTGGGTTGGTCTCGACAACTACCTGCGGCTCGGCAACGACCCGATGTTCCGGCGTGCGGTCTGGAACACCGCTTACTTCGTGCTGATGACGGTCGTCCCCGGGACACTCATCGCCCTGTTGATCGCGCTTGGCGTGTCGCGCCTCAAGGGCCGGTTCCAGGCGATCGTTCTGGCGCTGTTCTTCCTGCCCTACATCCTGCCGGTGTCCGTCGTCTATCTGATCTGGGACTGGACGCTGAAT
>JAEKLU010000315.1 GCA_019509685.1 Mesorhizobium sp.
TGCCCGAAGACCGGCGCACGCTGTCGACGCTCGACGAACTCAGGGTGCAGACCGCGCAAGGCTCTGTGCCGATCTCGAACTTCGTCGTGCGCAAGCCGGAGCCGACCGTTGGCATCCTCAACCGCATCGACGGCGCGCGGACCGTGGTCGTGCAGGCCAATGTCAGCGCCGGCGCCCAGGTGGCGGCCGTGCAGGAGGAGGTCACCAAGGCCGTCGCCGACATGAACCTCGGCAGCGGCATCCGCTGGAAGCTCGCCGGCTCCAACGAGGACAGCGCGGAAGCCAGCGCCTTCCTCGGCAAGGCGTTCGGCGCGGCGATCTTCCTGATCTTCCTGGTGTTGCTTGCGCAGTTCAACAAGTTCACCAGCGTGTGGCTCGTCTTGTCCTGCGTGGTCATGGCGACGATCGGCGTGTTCCTCGGATTGCTTTTGACAGGCGAAGCCTTCGGCATCGTCATGTCCGGCATCGGCGTCATCGCGCTCGCCGGCGTGGTGGTGAACAACAACATCGTGCTCATCGACACCTATGACCGGCTGCGCGAAGAAGGCTGGGACAAGATGGATGCGGTGCTGCAGACCTGCCGCGAGCGCGCCCGCCCGGTGGTGCTGACGGCGGTGTCGGCGATCCTCGGCGTGCTGCCGATCGCCTTCGGCCTCGGCCTCGAAATCTTCCATCACGAGACGACGATCAACGCGCCGTCGACGCAATGGTGGATCTCGCTGTCCTCGGCGATCGTGTTCGGCCTGTCCTTCGCCACCTTGCTGACGCTGGTGGTGACGCCGTCGATGCTGATGGTGTTCACCCGCGCCAAGGTGAAGCCCGGTGCGCGGCGCCACTGGCTCAGCCGCTTGTTCGGGCGCGGCAAGGGCAAGGTAGCGACCGACGAACCGGTCGACGAGCCCGGCGCCGGGCCGGTGGAGGCCTTCCCGAAAGCAGCGGAATAGAGCGATTTAATAAGCCGATGGACAAAAGCCGCCCGGGAACAACCGGGCGGTTTTTTGCATTGTCCCTTCGAACGCAGCCAGACGGCGAGGGTTTCCATGCCGATCAGCACAATTCTGGTAATCATCGTGGTCCTGATCCTGCTCGGCGCCGTGCCGGCTTGGCCGCATTCACGATCCTGGGGCTACGGGCCGTCCGGCATCGTCGGCGTCATCCTGATCGTGCTGCTGATCCTTTTGCTGATGGGCAGGATCTGATCAGGCCGCCTGACGCGAGGCCGCGACGGCAATGCCGATATCCTGCATGGCTTCCTTCACCGCCTGATCCAGAGGCGTATGCGGGATTTCGCCGATCACCTCTTCCAGCCGCGTCGAGACCAGCCGGTGCGCTTCGAAGCGCAGATAGGACATCGAGACGATCTCGCGCCACATGGCGACGAACGGGCTGCCGGCGCGCAGCACCCACCAGGGCATGTAGGTGAGCTTGAGCTTGCGGCCCAGCGCCTTTTCGGCCGCGGCCTTGATGTCGAGGTCGGTGATCGCGTGGCCGGGGAAATTGATGGCCTCATAGGCGCCTAATTTGTCGAGGTTGCGGGCGAGGCCGACGAAAGCGACGGCGAAGTCCGGCAGATAGGCCCATTCGTGCACGAGGTCGGCCGGGCCGGGCGCGGTGTAGACGCCCTTGCTCATCTTGGCGGCGACGACGAGATCGAACCAGGAGCCTGAGCCGGTGCCGCCGAAGAAATCGCCGGCACGCAGGACAATGGTGCGCACGCGGCCGGCGTCGGCCTCGCTGCGGAACAGCGCTTCCATGGCGCAGCGGATGCGGCCTTTCTCGGTGGTCGGATGGAACGGCGTCGCCTCGGTGATCACCTGCGGCATCGGCGAGCCGTAATTGTAGACGGTGCCGGGGAACAGATGCAGCGCGTTGTTGGCGTGGCAGGCGGCCATGACGTTCTCGGCCATCGGCATGCACTTGCCCCAGTCGGTGTAGATCGGGTTCAAACCGTTGAAGACGATGTCGACGCCTTCCGTCGCAGCAATCAGCGACTGGCGATCGAGCGCGTCGCCGGCGACGGCCGTTGCGCCCTTGAGTTCGGCCGGCACCTTGCCGGTGCGGGTGACGGCGCGGACATCGAAGCCGGCGTCGATGAAGGCCTTGCCAACCACGCGGCCCAGCCGGCCATTGGCGCCGAGGATTGCGATCTTGGTCATTTGTTCTCTCCTTGTTCGAGGCGACGGGACCAGCCCGTCGCCTCGGGATTTCTCTTGGCTCAGTGATTGCCGAAGAGGTCGCGGTTGCTGCCCTGGACGACCGGCTTCCGATCGGTCCCATCCGACTTGCCGATCGACGTGGTGACCGTGTTGTCGGTGCCGATGACAGCCGGCTGGCTGGCACCGTTCGGGTCGTACTTGTCACTGCCGGCAAAGGCAGTGCCGGCGGCAATGAGGAGGGCGGCGGCGGTGAGGGTGATCCTGGTCATTTGAAGTTCTCCTGGTTGGGGTTTGCAGTTCCGTAGCGGTGTTTGCAGGGGGAATATCGCCCCTCTATCGATGAATTGAAATTGACCATGGATGTAGTTTTGATATTCATTATTGAATGAGTGAAATCGACTGGAATCTGATCAAGAGCTTCGTCACGGTCGCGGAAACCGGCAGTCTGTCGGCGGCGGCGCGAAAGTTGTCCGCCAGCCAGCCGACACTTGGCCGTCACATCGGGGAGCTGGAGCAGGCGCTCGGCGTCATCCTGTTCCGCCGCGGTCGGAACGGCTACGCGCTGACGGAAGCCGGGGCCACGCTGTTCGAACGCGGCAAGGCCGTCAGCGAACAGGCGAGTGCCTTTTCAAGGCTGGCGCTGGGTTCGGTCGAGGCGATCGAAGGCACGGTGCGCATTGCAGCCAGCGAGGTGGTCGCTGCCTATGTGCTGCCCGACATGATGGCGCGGCTCGGCATCGAGGAGCCAGGGATCGAGGTCGAGATCGTCGCTTCGAACCAGGTCGAGAACCTGCTGCGCCGAGACGCCGACATCGCCATCCGCATGGTCAAACCGGCGCAGAACGAACTGGTGGCGCGCAAGGTCTGCGATATCCCGCTCTGCGCCTGCGCCGCCATTGCCTATCTCGACCGGCGCGGCCGCCCGCTCGGGCCGGCCGATCTCGTCGATCATCCCTTAATCGGCTTTGATCGCAGCGACGAGATGATCCGGGGCTTTGCGCAATTCGGCCTCCCGGTCACCCGGAGCAGTTTCCGCTTCAGGGCCGACAGCCAGATCGTCCTGTGGGAGGCGGTGCGGGCGGGGAATGGCATTGGTCTTGGCCAGGAGCCGCTGGCCGATCGCGATCCACTGGTGGAGAAGGTGCTGCCCGGCCTGCCGCTGCCTAGCCTGCCGGTGTGGCTCGCCATGCATCGCGACGTGCGCACCAGCATGCGCATCCGCCGCGTGGCGGATTTTCTCCATGAGGAATTGAAGCGCTATTCGGCAGGAACAGGGTCGGGCGCGAATTCAGCGCGGTGAGCGAGCCCGGCCATCAGCAGCACGATAACCAGAAGGCCGGAGAGCGCGATGAAGATCGGGCCGAAGCTCGAATGCTCGGCGACGAAGCCGATTGCCGACGGCGCCACCAGGATGCCGGAATAGCCCATGGTGGTGACGACGCTCATGCCGGTGCCCGACGACATGCCTTCCTGGTTGCCGCCGGCCGAAAACAGGATCGGCACCATGTTGGCGATGCCGAAGCCGCAAAGCGCGAAGGCGGCGATGGCAGAATAGGGCGAGGGCGACAGCCCGGCCATCAGCATGCCAGCGGCGGCGACCAGCGCCGAGCCGCGCAATGTCGCCACCGCGCCGAAGCGGTTGCGCACGCCGTCGCCGAGGAAACGCATCAGCGCCATGACGCCCGAGAAGGCCGCATAGGCGAGGCCTGCCACGGCGAGGTCGGCGCCAAGTTCCTGGTGCAGATAGAGCGCCGCCCAGTCGAGCACCGCGCCCTCCGAGATCATGGTGAGCAGCGCCATCAGGCCGACCAGATAGACGATCGTGTGGCGCGGCAGCGTGAATTTCCGATGCTCGACCGCCTGCGGTTTGTCCTCCGCAATGAGGTAGCCAATGGCGAAGGCGATGACGACAAAGGCGACCACCGTCACTGCGACCGCATGGGCGAGGTAGCCGTAGGTCTGGATCGAGTAGCCGCCGAGCGCGCCGCCGGCGAAGCCGCCAAGGCTCCAGAAGCCGTGCGACGACGACATGATCGCCCGGGAAAGCCTTCTTTCAACCACTACGGCATTCGAGTTCATGGCAACATCCATGCCGCCGATCGAGCCGCCGAAGATGAGCATGGCAATCGCCGCCAGGGGAACGTTGGGCGCCAGCGCCACCACCAACAGGCCGAAGCTGCCGCAGATGCCGAACAACCGCGTCACCGTGCGCGAGCCGTGCCTGGAAATCAGATGGCCGCACCAGGTCATGGAGATGACCGCGCCGACGCCGAACAGAAGGATCAGCAATCCGAGCGTGAATTTGGTGATGTCGAGCCGGGTGAGGAACACCGGAATCTGCGGCGCCCAGCTGCCGGTCAGAAATCCGTTGGCAAGGAAAATACCGGCGACGGCCCAGCGGCCGCGGATGGCTGCCTGCATGGCTGTTGGCGCGTTCATGGCTCGAATCCGCTATGCAAATGGCTTTTCGCGGGAAATTAGATCGATTCAATTTGCAGTCAAGGACCGCGCTAGGGAAGTGCTTGGACCAAGGGAAACCGGCGGTCGGCGCCGATCAGCTCGCGACTTCGTCATTGTAGGGTCTGCGTGCGTCGGTTCGCTCCTTGCTCCGCCCTAGAATGATGGGTGGACGGCCCCTTGCGGCATCGAATGTGCCAAGCTGGCTGTGTTGTTGAACCCCAGCGGAGGAGACCGTCCGAGATGCAAGCTATCAGATTTGGAATCGACTTGGCCAGCACAGGTGGAGAAGTTCTTCGCCACGCAGCAGCCGGCGCTGATCGGCATGGAGGCCTGCGGCTCGGCCCATCATTGGGCCCGCACGCTGAGCGCGCTCGGCCATGAGGTCAAGCTGATGCCGCCGGCCTACGTGAAGCCCTATGTGCCGCGCAACAAGAACGATATCCGCGATGCGCACGGCTGTTGCGAGGCGGTGAGCCGGCCCGACATGCGCTTCGTGCCGATCAAGACGCTCGAACAGCAATGGGCCCGAGCGCTGCATCGCACGCGTGACCTTCTGGTGCGCCAGCGCACGCAGTTGGCCAACGCCATGCGTGGCCAGCTCTATGAGATGGGCCTGACAAGTGCCAAGGGGGCGGCGGGTATCGAGACCCTGCTGCAGCGCATCGAGACGGCCGATGAAGCCATCCCCGCGGCGCTGTTGATCTGTCTGGTGCCCCTGGCCGGGCAATGGCGGACGCTGGATGGCGAGATCGCAAAGCTGGACAAGCAGATCCTGGCTCAGGTCAGGCAGCAGAAAGCGGCCTTGCGGCTGACGACGATCCCAAGCGTCGGCCCGATCATTGCGCATGCAACCATCGCAGCCATCGGCGACGGTCGCCAGTTTGCTTGTGCCAGGGACTTCGCCGCCTGGCTGGGCCTGACCCGCAAGAGCCATGACAGCGGTGGCAAGCACAAGTTGACGGGTCATATCAGCCGTGCCGGCGACAGGGACCTGCGAAGGCTGCTCATTCTCGGCGCCAGTTCATGGCTGCGTCAGGTCAAGGCAAAGCCCGACAGAGGCTCGCCCTGGATACGCGGCCTGCTGGCCAGGCGGCCGGTCAAGGTCGCCGTCGTGGCTCAGGCGGCCAAGACCGCTCGCATCATCTGGGCCATGCTGAACTCGGGACAGCAATACAGGGCGCCGGTAGCGGCATAAACGCAAATCGAGGGCCCTCAACAGCGTAAGGAGCAAAAAGCAGCACGGCAAAATGGTCAGGACCTGGGTCGGGACACTCCGCTTTCGTCATCGCGATCACAAAGCGCGCTAGAATGATTGGAACCCGATCCGCGTAACCCTTGCGGGCCAGCGGTCATCAATCGACCGCAATCAAAGGCCGAATACATGACCGCTCCAGACTTGCGCCGTCGCCGCCATTTTGCCTCTTGCCTAAGAGGGGCCGTCCATACATGACGAAGTCACGTAGGATCGGCGCGCCCTAGTGATCCTTCGGCCGCCTTGCCTCGAACTCGGCCTTCTTGGCCTCCGACGCCTCTGTCTGGTTAAGCGCCTGCCATTCGGCATAGGGCATGCCGTAGACAATCTCGCGCGACACGTCCTTCGACAACGCCACGCCTTCGGCCTCGGCGGCCTCGCGGTACCAGTTGGACAGGCAGTTGCGGCAGAAGCCGGCGAGGTTCATCAGGTCGATGTTCTGGACATCACCGCGTCCGCGCAGGTGCTCGACCAGACGGCGGAAGGCGGCCGCTTCGAAATCACGCTTCTGTTCGTCGCTGAGTTCGGTCATCTCGCGAAACTCCCGGCCTGATGGCCTTCTCAAACCGGCCCGGTGCGCGAGCCGAACATCTTCACCGCATGTATATCGGCACGACGGTCGATGGCGTCAACGATCGGCGCAAGCCGTTCGGCCCAGGCGAGAGCGCCGGCTCGGTCGGCGATCAGGTCCTGGCGGATCTCGATCAGCGCATGGGCGTAGCCGTTGACGATGGCGTGCCGGAACATGGTATCGCCGCGCAGCGCGCCGTCATAAGGCTCGTTGTCGCCGACGACGAGGTTGTTGTCCTGCGCCAACAGGTCGATCAGGGGGCGCGCGACGCGCTCGTCGAGGTCCCACAGCACGCCGACATGCCAGGGGCGCACCAAACCCTGCATCACCGGCGTGAAGGAATGCACCGAGAAGATGAAGGGCGCCCTGCCCGAAGCATGCGCGACCGAGGCGATCATAGCGCCGACGGCATCGTGATAGGGGCGATAGAAGCGGTCGAGCCGCCGCTCGCGCTCTTGCGCCGACATCGGATAGTTCGCCGGCACGATGGTGCCGTCATAGAGCTGGCGGATGAGCGTCGGGTCGTCCTCGCCACGGTTCGGATCGATCAGAAGCCGCGAGAAGCCGGCAAGCACAGCCGGCGCGTCGAGCGCCGCCGCCAGCTCGCGCGTCACTGTCTCGACGCCGATGTCATAGGCGATGTGACGGTCGAATTCGGATGCCGGCAAACCGAGGCTGGCGTATTCCTCGGGAAGATCGCGCCGGGCATGATCCGCCAGAAGCACGATGCCTTTCTTGCGATCGCCCTCGACAATGTCGAAGGGCGCGAAAACTGTGGATCGGGTCATCGGCTGAAAAGGGGCTGGTCACTTGGGTGTGCTATCGTCATTCCACGAAGAGGGCGCTGGCGCAATGCCGTTGTTTGGCCAAGGTTTCTGCAAAAAATCCAGGACGGGACAGGATTTTGCGCCTCGGGCTCTTCTAAATCGATTGGAACTGAACAAAACGGCGCGTTGACATGCGACCGGAGTTTGCTGAAAAGAGGCTTCGAGAGATGCAAATGTGGTTCGCGAGGGATTTCGGAATGGGTTTAGCCGGCAGGCTGCGCAAGCGCCTCACGCTGCCGTTCCTGTTCGTCGCCGCGGGATTATGCGCAATGGCCATTACCTCGCCGGCCCGGGCCGACTTCCGCGTTTGCAACGCGACGCAAAATCTGGTGGGCGTCGGCATCGGCTATCGCGCCAAGGCCGGCTGGATCACCGAGGGCTGGTGGCACATCGAAGGATCGACCTGCAAGACGTTGATCGAGGGCCCGCTGTCATCAAGGTTTTACTATCTTTATGCAGAAGACGCCGAGCGTGGCGGGCGCTGGGATGGCCCGATCAACATGTGCGTGGCCGAAAAAGAGTTCAAGATCGCCGGCGTGAATGATTGCGTCGCCCGGGGCTTTCAGCGCGCCGGATTTCAGGAATATGACACGGGCGAGCAGGCAAGCTGGATGGTCCAGCTGACCGACGAGCCCGCAACGGGAGGCGCGCCGAACGCCCCCGCCCCGGGAACAAACAGTCAATGAGACGCAGCCGCAAGGTCAAAATCCTCGCCACCATCGGTCCGGCATCCTCTTCCGAGGAGATGCTGAAAAAGCTTTTCGAAGCCGGCGCCGATGTCTTCCGCATCAATATGAGCCATACCGACCACGAGCTGATGCGCACGCTGGTCGGCCGCATCCGCGCCGTCGAGGAAGCCGTGGGCCGCCCGATCGGCATCCTCGCCGACCTGCAGGGGCCGAAGCTCAGGGTCGGCAAGTTCGCCAACGTCAAGGAAGCGCTGACCGCCGGCCAGACCTTCACACTCGACGACAATCCGGAGCCCGGCACGTCGAAGCGTGTCTACCTGCCGCACCCGGAAATCCTGAGCTCGGTCGAGGCCGGTCACCGACTTTTGATCGACGACGGCAAGCTCGAGCTCAAGGCGGTGAAGGCAGATGGCAAGTCGATCACTTGCACCGTCGTCGCCGGCAGCGGCATTTCCGACAAGAAGGGCGTCAGCCTGCCCGACACCGACCTCCCGGTCGGCGCGTTGACCGAGAAGGATCGCGCCGATCTCGACGCGGTGCTGGCCGCCGGCGTCGACTGGGTGGCGTTGTCCTTCGTGCAGCGCCCAGAGGATCTGGCCGAAGCGCGCAAGATCGCGCGCGGCCGGGCGCTCATCATGGCCAAGATCGAGAAGCCGCAGGCCGTCGCCCGGCTGGCCGAGATCATCGAATTGTCCGACGCGCTGATGGTGGCGCGCGGCGACCTCGGTGTGGAAATGCCGCTGGAAGCCGTGCCCGGCATCCAGAAGCAGATCACGCGCGCGGCGCGCCGCGCCGGCAAGCCGGTGGTGGTCGCCACGCAGATGCTGGAATCGATGATCACCGCGCCGGTGCCGACCCGCGCCGAGGTTTCGGACGTTTCCATCGCCGTCTTCGAAGGCGCGGACGCCATCATGCTTTCGGCCGAATCCGCCGCCGGCGCCTATCCGGTCGAAGCGGTCGCCATGATGAACCGCATCGCCGCCAAGGTCGAAACAGATCCGACCTATGCCGGCATCATCAACGCCCAGCGCTCCGAGCCGGAAGCGACCGGCGCCGATGCCATCTCGCTGGCCGCCCGCGAAATCGCCGAGACGCTGAAGCTGTCGGCGATCATCACCTACACGGCATCCGGCACCACCGGCCTGCGCGCCGCGCGCGAACGCCCGCAAGTGCCGATCATCGCGTTGTCGCCGATCCTCAACACGGCGCGCCGGCTGTCGCTGCTCTGGGGCACGCATTGCGTCGTCTCGCCGGATGCGACCGACCTCGACGACATGGTCGACAGGGCCTGCCGCATCGCCCTGGAGGAAGGTTTCGGCAAGGTAGGCGACCGCGTCATCATCACCGCCGGCGTGCCGCTGAGGACGCCTGGTTCGACCAATATGCTGCGCATCGCCTATGTCGGGTCAGATGCGCATTAGTCGTTAGCTGGCCTTGAACGCATGCCTCTAAGCGGTTTTCAACGCGTCGCAATTCTGGAGGCTCTGGCTGCGGCTTCGGCGTGTTTTATGCGTTGAAGGAACCGGGCCGCGCGCGGAACGGGGTCGTGTAGGTACTGATTCGGGCCCAGTATCTTTCGCCGGTTGAGCTCGGCAGTATCGAGCAGGTCGAAATCGACCCTGGCGATCGTGCAGTGCCACCCGGCGCTGCGTGAAGCCCAGCCCTTGGCGTGGTGTTCCAACAGCCGCTCACGCGCGGAATAGCCGTGATAGTCGAAGGCGATCACGCCGTCGGTCACATAAATATGGTTTCCGGAAACCGGAATGATCCGCTCGCCGTAAAATCCCTCCAGAGGGGGATGCTCGAGAAAGATGCCCGCAAGAATGGCGCAAGCGCCATGACCGAAGAATATGCGGTCCGGCAATGCCCATCGCTTCTCCGGGTTTTTCTTGATGCCGTGCTTCAAGACATACATGCGATACTCAGGTAGGCGCGAGTTCCGCGTCAGGAACCCGGATGTCGGGGCATTTGTCGTCGTTGTAGGCGTCGCCGGCGATCCGTGCTTCCACGGTTTTTGCCATGGCCTGGAGATCGACCGGCGCGCCGGCGATTTTTTCGATGGCGCCGATGACGAGGTCCGATGCAATCCAGTCGGACTTGTGGCCGAGATTGCGGATCCAGATCAGCTCGGCGCCCGCAATGTCGCGCTCAAGGCCGACGGAGTGGATGGTGGCGTAGACGATCTTGTCGCGGTCACCTGAAATGATCACGGTCGGCGCCTTGAT
>JAEKLU010000316.1 GCA_019509685.1 Mesorhizobium sp.
GGCGAATGTCAAGATTGCGAGCATGCGCCAATATGCCGACATCCTCACCAGCGCCGCCCGCAAGGGCTGGACCTACGCGCCGGCGGCTATCGACAGCGGCTCGAAGCGGCATTTCGAGGAGATGAAGCTACAACTGACCGCCGCCGGCTTCGAGATTGTGCCTGTCGGTGTCCAGCAGCGATGCTCCCACGACGTAGCAAGCAAATAGGGGATGCGGCGCCCTCCTCTCGCCCTGTGTGGGAGAGACGTCACGCCGTGCCGCGCCTGAAGCGCGTCGCGCTGAAACGGATTCAGACGACGCGCTTTTAAGTCTTTGTTTTGACGCATGTCGTCGTCCCGGAACCGCTGCACGCCTCTGGGCGACATGCATTAGAAACTGATCTCCACCGCCGCGGCGCTACGCCCGGCCTCGCCATGGAACACCGCCTCGATGTTGTTGCCGTCGGGGTCGAGCAGGAAGCAGGCATAGTAGCCGGGGTGGTAGTGGCGCTCGCCCGGCGCGCCATTGTCCTTACCCCCGGCGGCGAGGCCCGCCTGGTAGAAAGCATCGACCATGGCGCGGTCCTTGGCCTGGAAGGCGAGATGGTGGCGGCCGGTGAGCACGCCGAGCGCGGCGCGGCTGTCGGCGCTGGAGATGAACAATTCGTCGGCCCAGAAATAATCCTGCGCCTCGCCGCCGATCGGAATGCCCAGCACCTCGAAGATGGCGCCGTAAAAGCGCCGGCTGGCCTGCAGGTCGCGCACCACAAGCTGGACGTGATCGATGAGCCGGCCGCGGTAGAGTTGCATGGGATGCTCCTGATCGAGCGGATCAATTTAGAGGGGGGATGTGCCGGGTCAATGTGGGGTGCAATTGTTTGCTGACAGGCTGGAAGGTGGGGGGCAGCGCCTTTGCGGGCGCCAGCCAGATATTTCCCCGCAAAAATCCGGATAAAAAATGCAACCGGATTGTAGGATCGACTCCCGCACCGCCGTCCTGCGGACGTTAGCGGCATGGTGAACCTGGAAAAACCGTGCCGCGTCAAACTGGATGCCTTCGGGAGAAGAACCATGAACCGTTCCTATCGCTGGGTGATCGTCGCGGCGGGCGCGCTGATGACCTGTGTGGCGCTCGGCGCCATGTTTTCGCTGGCGATCTTTCTGGAGCCGATGTCGCTCGATACCAACTGGTCGCGCACCGGCATCTCCAGCGCCATGACCTTGAACTTTCTGGTGATGGGCCTCGGCGGTTTCGCCTGGGGCGCCATCTACGACCGGGTCGGCGCGCGGCCCGTGGTGCTTGCCGGCGCCGTGCTGCTCGGGCTGTCGCTGGTGGTGGCGAGCCGCGCCTCATCGCTCCTCGTCTTCCAGCTCAGCTATGGCGTCATCGTCGGACTGGCGGCCAGCGCTTTCTTCGCGCCGATGATCGCGCTGACCACCGCCTGGTTCGACACCAACCGCAGCCTCGCCGTGTCGCTGGTCTCGGCCGGCATGGGCGTGGCGCCGATGACGATCTCGCCCTTCGCGCGCTGGCTGATCTCGGCCTATGACTGGCGCACCGCCATGTTCGACATCGGCATCATGGCCTGGGTGCTTCTGCTGCCAGCCGTCTTCCTGGTGCGCCAGCCGCCGGCGGCGGCCGCGGCCAGCGACGGCGCTCCGGCGCCCGCCACCGACGATCCCGGCATGAGTGTGGCCCAAGCGCTGCGCTCGCCGCAATTCATCGTGCTGGGCCTCACCTTTTTCGCCTGCTGCGCGGCCCATTCCGGCCCGATCTTCCACATGGTGAGCTATGCCATGTCGTGCGGCGTGGCGCCGATGGCGGCCGTCACAATCTACAGCGTCGAGGGTCTGGCCGGTCTCGGCGGACGCATCCTCTACGGCATCGCCGGCGATCGCCTCGGCGTCAAGCCGGTGCTGGTCACCGGTCTCGCCATCCAGGCGCTGGTGATCGCGGCTTACCTCGCGGTCGGCAATCTCGAGCAGTTCTACCTTCTGGCCGTCATCTTCGGCGCCACCTATGGCGGCGTCATGCCGCTCTACGCGGTGCTGGCGCGCGAATATTTCGGCCTGCGCATCATCGGCACCATACTTGGCGCCGCCACCATGCTTTCCAGCCTCGGCATGTCGTTCGGCCCGCTCGCGGGCGGCATGATCTACGACGCCTATGCCAGCTATCACTGGCTGTTCATCGGCTCGGCTTTGATCGGCCTCGGTGCCGCCGGCATCGCGATCGCGTTTCCGCCGCAGCCGAGTAGGCAGCGGCTGCAGGCGGCGTAGCGAACAATCTCCTCTCGATGAACCATCGAGAGGAGATGTCGCGCTCAAGCGCGGCGAAAATCCGTTGCCGGAGGCCGGCGAGTGTGAAACGCTCTGCCACATGGCCGGCGGCGCGCCGGCGCGATCCTTGGTCCGGGAGCATCGCAGTGACGGCAAGCTTGGGCGCCGAAGACCCCATGGGTTGGTCCGACCTGCAGATCGCGGCGGAGAAAGGCGACGCCGAGGCTGTGCGGGCGGCGCTCGCGGCTGGGGCGGACATCAACCAGGCCGACGAAGACGGCTGGTCGGCGCTGCATCTCGCCGCCCACAATGCACGCATCGCGGCGCTCGAAACCCTGATCGCGGACCCTGCGATCGACGTCAATTCCAGGAACAAATGGAAGAGCACGCCCCTGAGCCTGGCCGCCGCCAAGGGCCATTACGACTGCATCCAGGCACTAGTGCGGCACCCCCAGATCGATATCAACGCCCGCGCCGACTATTATGGCCGTACGGCGCTGATCGAAGCGGCAAGGACCGGGCGCCTCGATGCCGTCAGGCTGCTGGTCGAGCATGGCGCCGACGTCAATGCGGCCGACAAGACGGGGCGAAACAGCGCCCTCATTGAGGCGATCAAGGGGCGGCACTTCGCGGTGGCGGGGTATCTGCTTGAAACCAGGAAAGTAAACTTCCTCAACAAGGACATGCGGCTCAACGCCCTGATCTGGGCCGGCAGCACCCGCAATGGCGAGCTGATCGAGAAACTGGACGCCGCCATCCACGGCTTTTTCGAGGGCAAGTGAGGCGCGACGTGTTCGCTCATGTCGCAGTTCTAATCCACGCTGGCTAAACGACTGAACGCAATGGCCTTGATTGAACAGGACGCGATGAGCGAGGCGGAAAAGACCGCTAGAGACGAAGCCGCCGCCGACGCGAAGGCCTGTCTCGATTCCGCCGTTTCGACGCTGACCCTTCCGGTGCCGCTGTTGATGGGCATCGGCTTCGCCGCCTATTCGCTGGCGACAAAACCCACCCCTTCGGAGGAAGCAAAAGTCTCGCTTGCCGGGGTCGACGTGCCGCTGGCGATCGCCGTGGTGTTCGTCATGTCGCTGAACGGGTTGTTCTTGCTGCATATTGCCCGGATGGTCTCGCTGCTGCATGCGGCATGGCTGCAAAACTCGACCAGAGCGGCCGTGGCCAAGGTGCTGCTGCATCAGCCTGACATGTTGAACCCGTTCGCCGGCGCGGCGTCATTCCGCAACGGCTTTCCAGGCCCGATCCCATGGCTGCTCGGCCTTGTGCCAAAACTCGCGGCCGGCGCCCTCATCGGGCTTTGCGTCATGTTCCTGGTCTCGGTCGGCGACCATTGGCCGGCCGCGGGCGGCACATGGTTCACGATCGCTGTGTTGTTCGCCGTGGCCGTGCACGCGCTGGGCGTGGCGGGGATGATCTTCACGTTGCCCTGGCTGGTCGTCGACCTCAGCGGCTGGAAATCTCTGGTCCCGCTAACACTCGGCCTGGCGCTCGGCATGTTGGCGGCATGGCGGTTCGATATCGCGATCGGCACGCCGATCTAGCCGGCATTCGAAGCTGCCGATCTCGCCCGCAAGTCAGATCGGCCAGCCGCCCTACCCAGCACCCGTTCCCGTGCGCACCGCCTCGCGGTCGCTTTCGTCGCGGCGCAGGCGCTCGTCGGAGATCAGCACCACCGGGCACGGGCTGCGCTGCAGGACGGCCGTCGTCGTCTCGCCGAAGATGAGCTCCTCGCCCTGGCGCCTGGCCACGCCCATGACGATCAATGCCGCGTTCCTGCCGGCCTGGCGGGCGATGGCATCCGCGGCGGCGGCCCTCGAGCGGATCGCGGTTTCGATCTCGACGCCGTAGCGATCGGCAAGCGCCACGATGTCCTTCAGCACCGCCTCCCGGCGACGATGCGAGACGGTGTCGCGCGGCTCGTCGCGGCCGGCGCGCGCGACATAAAGCATCTTGACCGGTGCGCCGGTGACGGCGGCGATGGCCAGAGCCAGTTCGGCGCCGCGGCGGGCAACCGCCGTGCCGTTGACCGGCACCAGGATCTTGCCCGACTGCGGACCGAGCCGGGGAACCTGCCGGCCGGCCGATGCCGGCTTCAGCACCAGGCAGAGCGGTCCGTCGAAGGCGCCGGCGACCTCGTTCAGCCGATGCGAGAACCCCCCTTTGGCGGTGACCGCGCGGCCGAGGCCGACCAGCAGCATGCCATAGCCCTTGCGTGCTTCCTTGGCGACGCCTTCGGCCGACAGCACGTCATGCTGACGCCGGGTGACAGGCGCCTCGCGGGCGGGCGTCTCGTCGGATTTCCTGGCCGCCTCGCGGCTGTCCTCGGCGCCCTTCTCGATCTCGTCCAGATGCAGGCCCTCGGTCGGTTCGGCGTCGATCTCGCCGCTCGAATGCAGCACCGTCGTCGGCTTGCCGGCGCCGATGACGCCGGCAAGATAAGCGGCGAAGCGGCCGACGACCCCCTCGTCGACCACCACCAGCAGCCGCTCGAGATTGGCGACGAAACCGCGCTGGTCGATGTCCTCGCGCTCCAGGCGCTTCTGCTCCTGCTCGGCGATCGGCAGGCGGCCCAACGCCCAGCGCAGCGTCGGCGGCATTGCCAGGGTGGTGATGACGGCCATGGTGACGATCATGGTGAAGAGGTTGTGCGACAGCACGCCCATCGACAGGCCGATGGAGGCGACGATGACTTCGGTGGAACCACGCGCATTCATGCCGCAGCCGACCGCGATGCCTTCGGCGCGGCTCATGCCGGCGACCTCGGCGCCAATGAAGGCGCCGCCGAACTTGCCGACGCTGGCGATGGCCACCAGCGCCACGGTGAGCAGCGCCAGTTGCGGATCGATCAAAACGGTGAGGTCGGCCGACAGGCCGGCAACGCCGAAGAACACCGGCATAAAAAGCGCGGTGATAATCCCACGCAATTGCCCTTCGATGTGGCGCGACAGGATCGGCGACTCACCGACCAGTATACCGGCGACGAAGGCGCCGAGCACCGTGTGGACGCCGATCAGATCGGTGATCAGGGCCATTGCGCCCATGATGGCGAGGATGACGGTGATGACCGCATATTCGGAACGGAAAGTGTCGTTGGTCCAGCGGATGGCGTCGAAGACGATGCGGCGTCCAAGCGTGAAGGAAAACGCCATGAAGGCGGCGACGCCAAGAATGGTGAAGGCCAGGCT
>JAEKLU010000386.1 GCA_019509685.1 Mesorhizobium sp.
TCGACATGGTGACGCGGCTCTGCCACCGCGTCCTGGTCATGGCGAGCGGCCAGTTGCTCAGCGAAGGCACGGCGGAAGAGGTCGCCCGCGACCCGCGCGTCATCGAGGCCTATCTCGGAGGCGCGACATGAGCGAGATCGTGCTCGATGTGCGCAACCTGGAAGCCGGCTACGAACCCGGCGTGCCGATCGTGCGCGGCGCCTCGATCAGCGTCAGCAAGGGCGAGATCGTCGTCGTGCTCGGCCCCAACGGCGCCGGCAAGTCTAGCTTCATCAAGGCGATCGCCGGCCTGGTCCCGATCACCGGCGGCGCGGTGCTGCTGGATGGCAAGGACATCACCGCCGCGCCGGCCCACACCATGGTGCGGCTTGGCCTCGCCTTCGTGCCACAGACGGAAAACATCTTCCCGCTGATGTCGGTCGAGGACAATCTGAAGGTCGCCTGCGGCATCCTTGAGCGGCGCGACATCCCTGCCCGCATCGAGGAAATGTATGCGGCCTTCCCCGACCTCGTCCGCCAGCGCCGTACCGCCGCCGGCAATCTTTCGGGCGGGCAACGGCAGATGCTCGCGGTGGCGCGGGCGCTCATCGTCCATCCCAAGGTGCTGGTGCTCGACGAGCCGTCGGCCGGCCTGTCGCCGAAATTCGTCTCGATGGTGTTCGAGATGCTGGCCGGCATCCGCAAATCCGGCGTCACCATCCTTCTGGTCGAGCAGAACGCCAAGGCGGCGCTGGCCATTGGCGACCGCGCCTATGTGCTGGTCGAGGGCAAGGACCGGCACGAAGGCGTCGCCTCCGAACTGTGGAACGATCCGGTCGTCGCCGAACTCTATCTCGGCCAGCGCCCTTCTCGCGCCGGCAAGGGAGGCGCGGCATGAGCCTGCAATTTATCGTCGACGGGTTGCTCACCGGTTCGATGATCGGCCTTGGCGCCATCGGCGTGACGCTGACCTATTCGATCCTGCGCTTCTCCAACTTCGCCCATGGCGACTTCATGGCCTGGGGCACCTATGCGACGCTCACCATGGTCAGCGCCATCGGCGCGATGTTCGGCAAAATAGCGCCGATCGCACCGCTGTCCTTCGGCTGGCCGCTGCTTGTCGCGCTGGTCGTCGGCATGGCGTTCACCGCTCTGCTGGCGCTGCTGCTCGACAAGGTGCTGTTTTCGCGGCTGCGCTCGCAAGGGCAGGCGATCATCGTGGTGATGGCAAGCTTCGGCGCCTCGATGGCGCTCAGGAGCCTGCTCGAATTCACCTTCACTTCGCGGCCGACCTATTTCAGCCGGGCGATCCAGATCGCCATGCCGGTCGGCTTCGGCATTCGCATCACGCCCGACCAGGTCGCGCTTCTGCTGCTGACCGCCGTGCTGGTGCTCGGCGTGCATCTGTTGATGACGCGCACGCAGACCGGCCGCTCGATGCAGGCGCTGAGCCAGAATGCAGCACTTGCCCGCATCGTCGGCATCGACGTCGCCAGCGTGGTGCGCGTCACCTGGATCATCGGCGC
>JAEKLU010000210.1 GCA_019509685.1 Mesorhizobium sp.
TGCCATCACGCTGACCGGCGCCGAGCGCGCCTTCACTTATTGGCGCGCCGATGCCGCGGCACGCAAGCTCGCCTCGGACCCGGCCGCCCTGGCGAAAAGCCTCGAAAACCAGGCGCTTGTCTATTTTTCCGGAATCACCCTGGCAATCCTGGACGAAGGCGCGCGAAAAATCTTGCTGGACGCCGTTGCGGCAGCTCGCACCGCTGGTTCCCTTGTTGCTTTCGATCCCAACTATCGTCCCCGGCTTTGGTCGAATCGCGAGACGGCGCAAGCCGCGATCCTGGAAGCGCTTGGCGTCGCGGATATCGCACTGCCGACGTTCCCCGACGAACAGATGCTGTTCGGCGACGAGACGCCGGATGCAACCGCCGGGCGTCTCAGCAGGCTGGTCGGCGAAGTGATCGTCAAGAACGGCGAACAGCCGGCCCTGATTGCCGTGAACGGCAACGCGCTGAGCGTCGAGGCGGTCCATGTCGCGACGCCGGTCGACACCACCGGTGCCGGCGACTCCTTCAACGGCGGTTACCTCGCGGCACGGCTGGCCGGCCATGCGCCCGCCGACGCGGCCCGCCGCGCGCATCGTGTTGCCGCCGCGGTCGTCCGGGTGCGCGGCGCGCTGGCGCCGTTCGAGACGCTCAGAGCTGCCTTCGACAGTTGAACGCCGTCGAAGCTTAGACACACTTCACTTCAATAATGGAAAACCTTACGGCAGCCGGAACCGATATTCCGTCACCTGGTGATAGATCTGCCCCGGCCACAGCGTGGCCTGCGGGAAATAGGGCCTATTCGGCGCGTCCGGCCAAGTCTGCGCTTCGAGGCAGAAACCCGAAAACGCCCGGTAGCGACGACCGTCGAGACCAGGCGATATCGGCGCCACATACTGGCCGCTATAGAGCTGCAGGCCGGGCTCCGTGGTCCAGACCTCCATTTCGACGCCGGAATTGGCGCCCTGCACCCAGGCCGCCTGGTGCAGCGGTCCGCGGCTGGAGGCCAGGCAGTAATTCAGGTCATAGGCAAGCTGCTCGCCTTCCATTTCCATGCGCAGCGGCCGCGCCTGGCGGAAATCGTAAGGCGTGCCGTCGACCGGCTTGACGACACCGGTCGGGATCATCTCGGCGTCGACCGGTGTGAAGGCGCCGGCGTTGAGCATCAGCCGGTGGTCGAGAATGTCACTGGTGCCGCCATCGTCGAGGTTGAAATAAGAATGCTGCGCGAGGTTGCACAGCGTCGGCTCCTCGCAGGTGGCGGTCAGCTCCATGCTGAGTGTGCCGGGAATCTTCAGCCGGTAGGTGCAGGTGACGTCGAGCGCGCCGGGAAAGCCCATCGCGCCGTCCGGGTCATGCAGTGTCAGCGTCACGAAATCGCGGCCATGCAGCGAAACCGTCCATGGCCGGTGGAAATAGCCTTCCGAGCCGCCATGCAGCGTGTGTTTGCCGAGGAAATTGCGCTCCGTCTGGTAGCGCTTGCCGGCAAGGGTGAAGCGGCCATTGCCGATCCGATTGGCGAAGCGGCCAACCACGGCGCCGAAGAAAGCGCGGTCGGTCTCGTAGGGCTCGAAACGGTCATAGCCCAGCACCAGCGGCGCATCATGGCCCGTGAGCCTAAGGTCCTGGACGATCGCGCCAAGCCCGATGATGTTTGCGGTGATGCCGCCGCCCCGGATAGTGAAGCGGCGCACGGCCTCGCCCGCCTGCGTCGTGCCGAAGACCTCGCCGTCCTTCATCGCAATGTCCGAATCGTCTGTCTGTTAATCCGCGACTGTGGCCGGCTGCATGGCGTCCGGCAAGGGCAGGCTCGATCACGATGCCGGTTGGTTAAGCCGTTATCCTGATCGAGCCGCTTCTCAGATCAATTTCAGAGGCCGAGACCACCGATGCAGACATATTTGGTGTCGAGGTAATCCTCGATACCCTGATGTCCGCCTTCCTTGCCGAGGCCGGATTCCTTGACGCCGCCGAACGGCGCCTCGGGCGTGGTGATCAGGCCTTCATTGACGCCGACCATGCCGTATTTCAGCCCTTCCATGACGCGGAACGCGCGACCGAGATCGCCGGTGTAGAAATAGGCGGCGAGGCCGAATTCGGTGTCATTGGCCAAAGCGACGGCCTCTTCCTCGGTTTCGAACTTGAACACCGGCGCGATCGGCCCAAAGATCTCTTCCTTCATGAAGCGCATCTTCGGCGTGGCGTTGGCGATCACGGTCGGCTGGAAGAACGAGCCGCCAAGCGCATGGCGCTTGCCACCGGCAACGATCTTGCCGCCCTTCTCCGTCGCGTCGGCGATGAATTCCTCGACCTTCTCGACCGCCTTCTCGTCGATCAGCGGGCCCTGCTGCACGCCTTCCTCCAGGCCCGAGCCGACCTTCAAATTGTTCGAGGCGGCGGCAAGCTTTTCGACGAACTTGTCATAGACGCCGGCCTGGACGAGGAAGCGATTGGTGCAAACGCAGGTCTGGCCCGAGTTGCGATACTTGGCCGTGATGGCGCCGGCGACCGCGCGGTCGAGGTCGGCGTCGTCGAAGACCAGGAACGGCGCGTTGCCGCCAAGCTCCATCGACACTTTCTTGACGGTCACCGACGACTTCTGGATGAGAAGCTTGCCGACCTCGGTCGAGCCGGTGAAGGTGATCTTCGACACCAGCGGGTTGGCGCAGATCTCGTCGCCGATCTCGGCGGCCGAACCGGTCAGGATGTTGACGACGCCCTTGGGGAAGCCGACTTCCTCGGCCAGCGCGCCCCAGGCGAGACCGGAATAAGGTGTCTGCGTCGCCGGCTTGACGACGGCCGTGCAGCCGGCGGCCAGCGCCGGGCCGAGTTTGCGGGCCAGCATCGAGGATGGAAAATTCCATGGTGTGATGGCGGCGATGACGCCGACCGGCTCCTTGGTCACCAGGATACGGCGATCACCCCACGGCGACGGCACGACATCGCCATAGGTGCGGCGGCCTTCCTCGGCGAACCAGAGAACGTAGCTCGCGGCCGAGCCGATCTCGCCCTTGGATTCGGCGAGCGACTTGCCCTGCTCGATGGTGAGCAGCTCGGCCAGCACGTCCTGATTGTCCATCATCGCGTCATGCAGCTTGCGCAGCAGCTTCGAGCGCTCGAGCGCGGTCGTCTTGCGCCAGCTCTTGAAGGCTTCCTGGGCCGCCTCGATGGCGCGGCGGGTCTCAGTCTTGCCGGCCTTCGGCACGGTGCCGATCTTGAGGCCCGTGGCCGGATTGGTGACGTCGATGGTCTGGCCGCTGTCGGCCTGCACCCATTCGCCGTTGATGAGATTGGCCTGGCGCATGAAATGGCTGGTTTTCTGAAGCATGGTCTGGCCTCCGTACGGCGCGCTGATCGGCCGTTTTGTCTGGATATCCGATGGAGCGTGCTTGAGCCGCACGCCGGCGCATTGCTCTTACCTAGGGAAAGGCGGGCAAGCAATCACAAGATGGCATATAGGGGTTGGGCCAGCAAAAGCGAGACGGCAGGCTTATCCAAAGACGTGGATCGCCACCGTCAGCCAGATCGACGTGGTCAGCACCGCGCTTGCCGTGGCCAGCGTCATCTGGTTCGAGGCCAGTGCCTGTCCGGTGTTGAACTGGACGGCGATCAGGTAGGAGTTGATGCCCGACGGCAGCGCCGCGACGACGACCGCGACCTTGGCTGTCAGTGGCGGCAGGCCGAGCAGCCAGACGAAGACCAGCACCAGCGCCGGCATCAGGAACAGTTTCAGGACCGACAGCGCCAAGGCCGGGCGGATGTTGCCGGAAATGCCGAAGCGACGCAGGCTGAGCCCCATCGCAAACAGTGCTACGGGGCCGGCCGTATCCGCCAGCGTATCGACCAGACGTTCGACAAGGTCCGGCATCGGCACGCCGCTGATGCGCCAGGCGAGCCCGGCCAGAATGCCGATGATCAGCGGATTGATGAACAGCCGCTTGAGGAAGCTCTTGATGATGCGCAGCGGATGGACGGCTTCGCCGCCGGCGCGGCCGAACATCTCGAACAGCACGATCGAGGCCATCATCATGATCGGCAGATGGACCGAGACCAGCAGCGAGAGCACCTCGAAGCCGCTCGCCCCGAAGATGCCGAGGATAAACGGCGCGCCGAGCAGCACGACATTGGAATAGGCCGACGACACGCCGCCGACGATGCCCGCGCGGGCGTCGCGGCCGAAGATGCGCGTCATGACCAGATGGCCGGCGGTCCAGGTGATGGCCGCCGCCGCGAAATAGGCGGCCCACAGCGACCACGGCGTGACGCCATGGAAATCTGACTGCACCATGGTCTGGAACAGAAGCAGCGGCATCGCCACGTTGACAGCGAATTCGGAAATTCCCTCCCCGCTCGCCGGCTTCAGATAGCCGGTCAGCCCGGCGAGATAGCCGAGCGCGACGAGACTGAAGACGAAGAGGACCGTTTCGACAAGCGGAGACATTTTTTCCGTGATAGGCGAGGCCGGACCACCGCGCAATCGGCCGGCGGAGCTCTCGTCTCCTAGCCGTTAGTCCTCTGCTTGTCTTTCAGCCGGCTTTACGGTCCCTATATGCCAATCATGGCCCCGGCCCTCGGGCTGCCATAAGGACTTCTCATGCTGCGACTTGCCCTGGCGCTTTTCCTGCTTGCCGTTCCGAGCCTCGCTAACGCGACCGACGCGGGCTGGGCGCTGCTGCGCGAAGGCGGCCATGTTGTCCTGCTTCGCCACGCCTACGTCACCGGCGCGACCGATCCGGCGAATTTCAGCATCGACAATTGCGCCACGCAGCTCAATCTATCGGAGCGCGGCAAGCAGCAGGCGAGCCGCATCGGCGCGCTTTTCGCGGCCCGCGCCGCCCCCATCGATCACGTGCTCTCCAGCCGCTACTGCCGCAGTCTCGACACCGCCCGCATCGCTTTCGAAGCCGAGCCGCAGCCTTTCGCGCCGCTCGACCTTTTGAAAACCGATCCCGCCGAGAAGGCCGCGCAGATCGCGGCGGTGATGAAGGAGATCCGCGGCTATTCCGGATCCGACAATCTGGTGCTGGTTACGCATCTCGAAAACATCCAGGCCCTCACCGGCGTTTCGCCGCGCGAGGGCGAGGCGGTGGTGGTGGCACCGGAAGGCGACGGCCTCAAAGTGCTTGGACGCGTCACGTTCTGAGGGCGCTGCGTCTGGTTTTACGGCACAATTGTTGCAGAAATACCACTGCCGCAAGCTGCAAGCTCAGGCCCGAGAACCCGCCGAAGTCCCTTTGGATTGCGTTCCACAAGCCGGCATCCCATCTGCGCCCGGCGTATCAGGCCTTTTCCTGTCGGGAAAAACCGATTAGACAGCGCCCAAACAAGATGCGGACAGATTCCGCCCGCAACCGAAGGAAGAGCCCTTGTCCACCACGTTCGAGAAAGTCGCCAAGATCATTGCCGACACCAGCGAGATCGATATCGACACCAT
>JAEKLU010000211.1 GCA_019509685.1 Mesorhizobium sp.
GACCTGGCGCACGCCGCCGCCGACGGTGAGCGGCATGAAACATTGCTCGGCGGTGCGGGCAACGACATCGAAGATCGTCTCGCGATTGTCGGACGAAGCGGTGATGTCGAGGAAGCAGAGCTCGTCGGCGCCGGCCGCGTCATAGGCCTTGGCTGCCTCGACCGGGTCGCCGGCATCGATGAGATCGACGAAGTTGACGCCCTTGACCACGCGGCCGTTCTTGACGTCGAGGCAAGGGATGACGCGGGCCTTCAGCATCACTTGCCTTCCAGGGTCGAAAGCAGGTCGACCACCAACTCGCCGACCAGCGGCGGCACGTCGCCTTTGGGGTCGAAGGCCGGATCGTAGGCGGAGATCGTCAGGCCGGCAATCGAAAGCGGCCCGGCGAGGCCGCACATCGCCATGCGCACCTGCTCGGGCGCCGGTCCGCCCGGCGTGGTGTAGCGGTTGGCCTGCAATTTCTCGGGGTCGTGCACGTCGAGATCGACATGCATGTGCACGCGCCTGGCGCCGTCGGCTTTCAGCCTTTGCACCGCGCTCTTCCAATCCGGACACTCGGTCCGGATGACCGGCAATTTCTCCAGCAGCTCCTTTTCGGCCGTGTCCAGGTCGCGTGCGTTGACGAGCGCGCAACGCGTGGCATCGATGGCCTTGAAGCCGGGGATACGCGCCGCAATGGACCGCCAGCAGAGGCCAAGCACGGTCGCCAGCGCCATGCCGTCGAGAAAGCCCGTGGTGGTGGTCTCTGGGGTGTTGAGATCGCCATGCTGGTCGGCCCAGATGATGGCATCGGCGCCTTCGCCGGCCACCGCGCCGGCGGCGGTCAGGCAATTGCCGGCCAGAACGAGCGGAAACCGCTTCTTGTCCTGCGCGATGCGGACCTCGCCCGATACGGCGTTGCAGACCGCGAAGCCGGTGCCGATCTCGCGTTCCTGCTCGTCCTCGACCACCTTGCCGATGTCATGCACCTCGACATCGTGGCCGGCGAGCTTCAGCGCCTCGGCCAGCCCGCTGGAGATCAGCGCGTCGGGACCCTGGCCGCAACCGCCATGAAAATGGCCGCTGTCGTAGGAGGCCAGGATGATCGAGATGTTCACGGTCTTGCCTCCGCCGTTTCGCCGCGCAGGATCGCCAATGCCTCGGCCGGGTCGATGCGCCCGTCATAAAGCGCCCTGCCGGAGATGGCGCCCTCGAGTTTTTTGGCATCGGGCATGGTCATGCGCACGATATCGGCGATCGAAGCGAGCCCGCCGGACGCGATCACGGGAATGGACACCGCCTCGGCGAGGTCGATCGTCGAGTCCCAGTTGATGCCGGTCAGCACCCCGTCACGGTCGATGTCGGTGTAGATGATGGCCGCCACGCCGGCGCCCTCGAACTTCTTCGCCAATTCGACGACGCCGAGCTCCGAGGCCTCCGCCCAGCCTTCGACCGCGACCTTGCCGCCCTTGGCGTCGATGCCGACGGCGACCTTGCCCGGGAAAGCCTTGCAGGCTTGCTTCACCAATTCAGGCTCGCGCACCGCGACCGTGCCCAGGATGACGCGCGCCAGGCCGCGATCCAGCCAGTCCTCGATCTGCTCAAGCGTGCGGATGCCGCCGCCGAGCTGCACCGGGTTCTTCGTTGCCTTGAGGATGGCGCCAACGGCCGCGGAGTTGACGCTCTGGCCCTTGAAGGCCCCGTTGAGGTCGACGACGTGCAGCCACTTGAAGCCCTGGTCCTCGAAGGCTTTCGCCTGCGCCGCCGGGTCATCGTTGTAGATGGTGGCGGTGGCCATGTCGCCATGCTTCAGGCGCACGCATTTGCCGTCCTTGAGATCTATTGCCGGAAACAGGATCACGGTCAGGGCCTCCAGCGCAGGAAGTTGGTGATCAGCGCCAGCCCGAGCGTCTGGCTTTTTTCCGGATGGAACTGCGTGCCGGCAAGGTTGTCGCGGGCAACGGCCGCTGTCACCGGGCCGCCATAGTCGGTTGTCGCCAGCACTTCGCCGGGGTTTTTCGCGTCCAGATGATAGGAATGGACGAAATAGGCATGCAGCCCCTTCGGGCCGGTCTCGATGCCGGAAAACAGCGGATGTTTTCGCGCAAGCTCGACCGTGTTCCAGCCGATCTGCGGGATCTTCAACGCCGGATCGGAGGGCTGGATCTCCTTGACGTCCCCGGCGATCCAGCCGAGCCCGTTGGTAACGGTCTTTTCCAGTCCGCGCTCGGACATCAATTGCATGCCGACGCAGATGCCGAGGAAGGGCCGGCCCTTGGCAAGCGCGACCTCCTCGACCGCTTCCCACATGCCGGCAACGGCGTGCAGGCCAGCCGCGCAATCGGCATAAGCACCGACGCCGGGCAGCACGATGCGGTCGGCGCCGCGTACCCGTTCCGCGTCGGCCGTCAGCTCGATCGTTGCGGCGATGCCGGCCTCGTGCGCGGCGCGCTCGAAGGCCTTGGTGGCCGAGCGCAGATTGCCCGAGCCGTAGTCGATGATCGCTACCCGCATCTTAAGGGCGTCCCGGCGTATGGGTCAGCCCCAGCGCCATGCCGGTCTGGGCGGTGCGCGCCAGCGCCGCGTCGGGCACGATGCGCGGCAGCGGCGCCGGTTCGTCGCCGTCTTCGTCGACCTCGAATGCATGGCGCGTCTCGGCATCGCCGAAATTATCGGCCTCGACCACGCCCCATTCGCGCCAGCCGCGGCGGCGCAGCGCTGAAATCCGCAGCCCCTGGCCTTCGAAGCCGACATAGAGCGAGACGAGCAGCGACAACATCGACCCCGCCCATTCCAGCCCCAGTTTCCGGCCGAGCACCGACAGGATCGCCATTGTGATGAACGTGAGCCCGGCCTCGATCCACAGCCGGTTCCAGGCAAGCCAAAGCGGCGCTACCAGGAGACCGAGCCAGGTGAAGCCGTCGCGCACGAAGGCTGTCTCCTCGGTCTTCGCGCTGCCTGCCGGCGGCTCCATCACGACATAGATGGCCATAGGGCTATCCTTTCAGGGATCCCTTGGTGGAAGGCACCGCGTCCGGCTGGCGCGGATCGGGTTCCAGCGCCGCGCGCAACACCCGCGCCACCGCCTTGAAGCAGGTTTCGGCGATGTGATGGTTGTTGGCGCCGTAGTGGTTGGTGACATGCAGCGTGATGCCGGCATTCTGCGCCAGCGCCTGGAAGAACTCGCGCACCAGTTCGGTGTCGAACGTGCCGACCTTCGGCGACGAGAAGGAAACATTCCAGACCAGGAAGGGTCGGCCCGAAACGTCGATCGCCGCCCTGGTCAGGGTTTCGTCCATGGCAAGGTCAATCGAGGCGTAGCGCATGATGCCGCGCCGCTCGCCCAGCGCCTTGCTCAGCGCCTGGCCGATCGCGATGCCGGTATCCTCGACCGTGTGGTGGTCGTCGATGTGCAGATCGCCCTTGGCCTTCACCGTCATGTCGATCAGCGAATGCCGCGACAGCTGGTCGAGCATATGGTCGAAGAAGCCGACGCCGGTCGAAACGTCGGATTTGCCGGTACCGTCGACATGCAAGGAAACCGCAATCTCGGTTTCCTTGGTCTTGCGGCTGACGTCGGCGGAACGCGGCATCGCTTTGTCCTTGCTGCCTTGCCCAGGGGCCTGGGCTTGAAAACGAAAGCCTTCTATCAGCATGATCCGGCGATTGCCAGTTGCCAATCCGATCGTTATCGGGCTTGGCCGGGGCGGTTTGCAATCACTTGCCCTATGCATACATATGGCCGATCAAAGTCACTCGTACCGCGCCAATCGCCTTTTCAAGGGATAGCGCGCATCGGAGCCCGTAAATGTCGAATGAACTTACCATGCACGCCACGACCATCGTCACCGTGCGCAAGGGCAACAAGGTTGTGATCGCCGGCGACGGCCAGGTCAGCCTTGGCCAGACCATCATGAAGGGCAACGCCCGCAAGGTGCGCCGCATCGGCAAGGGCGGCAGCGTCATTGCCGGTTTCGCCGGCGCCACAGCCGATGCCTTCACCCTGTTGGAACGCCTCGAAGCCAAGCTCGAGCAATTTCCTGACCAGTTGACGCGCGCCTGCGTCGAGCTCGCCAAGGATTGGCGCACCGACCGCTACCTGCGCCGCCTGGAAGCCATGATGCTGGTCGCCGACAAGTCGGTGTCGCTGGCGCTGACCGGCAATGGCGACGTGCTTGAGCCGGAATATGGCGTCATGGCCATCGGGTCCGGCGGCAATTACGCGCTGGCCGCGGCCCGCGCCTTGATGGACACCGACAAGGATGCCGAGGAGATCGCCCGCAAGGCGATGCAGATCGCGTCCGATATCTGCGTCTACACCAACAATAATTTCGTCGTCGAAACGCTCGACGCCGCTTGAGGGCCGTGATCAGGGAAAAGATCATGGTCGACCAGGAAACTAGCTACGATTTCCGGCCGGTTACCGAAAAAGACCTGCCGTTGATCGACGGCTGGCTCAGAGAGCCGCATGTGGCGCAATGGTGGGACGATCCGGAAAAGGAGATCGCCGAAATCCGCGAGCATATGCACTCGGTGTCGGTGGAGCCGTTGATCGTCGAGCTCGACGGCAGGCCGATCGCCTATCTGCAGAGTTATGATCCGCATATGGAAGACGATCATCCTTATGCCGACCAGCCTTTCGGCACACTCGGCATCGATCTGTCGATCGGGCCGCCGGAGCTGGTCGGCGTTGGCCATGGCTCGGCCATCGCGCGGCAGTTCGTCGACGAGCTTTTCGAGGAAGGCGCGCCGCGCGTCATCATCGATCCGAATCCAAACAACGCCCGCGCCATCCGTGCCTATGAGAAGGCCGGCTTCAGGCCGATCGGGCGCAGGCAATCGCAATATGGGGACGTCGTGCTGATGGCCATCGACGCGGACACGAGCGACGCGCTGCGCGCGCGCTTAGACGAGGGGGAATGAACGGATGACCGAAGAAGACAAGACGCTGTCGGCCTATGAAGACAGCTGGCGCATGGGTCTGCTGTTCGTGCTGGCGCTGGTCATCGTCCAGGCAGGCGCGCTCTATCTCATGGGCCATCCGCCGATCTGCACCTGCGGCTACGTCAAGCTCTGGCATGGCGTGGTCAACAGCTCGGAGAATTCCCAGCACATCGCCGACTGGTACACCTTCTCGCACATCATCCACGGCTTCCTGTTCTATGCGCTGGTGCGGTTCCTGTTCCCGCGTTCGCCGATCGGGCTGAGGCTGGCCTTCGCCGTCCTGATCGAAGGCGGCTGGGAGCTCCTGGAGAACAGCCCCTTCATCATCGACCGCTACCGTTCCGGCACGATCGCGCTCAGCTACTATGGCGATTCGATCATCAACTCGGTGTCCGACACGCTGTTCATGGCGCTGGGATTTGTGATGGCCAGAAAGCTACCTATATGGGTGATCGTGGCCCTGGCGCTCATCTTCGAGCTCGGCAC
>JAEKLU010000212.1 GCA_019509685.1 Mesorhizobium sp.
TTGGAGAGATCTTCGTTCGCGGCCTGCGGCCGGGTGACGAAGCATTTCTGGTTGGCGCGGATGGTGAGGCGGATGACCTCGCTCGGGATGGCGAGGAAATCCTGCTCGAATTCGCCCATCAGCACGACCGGCCATTCGACCAGACCCGAGACTTCTTCCAGCAGGCCTTCGTCCTCGACGAGGTCGAGCCCGTTGGCGAAGGCGATGTTGCGGGCGTCGGCCAGGATGATCTCCTTGCGCCGGTCGGCGTCGAGCACGACCCTGGCCGCTTCCAGCTTGCTCACGTAGTCGTCGAAGCGGCGCACGGTGATGGCGTCCGGCGCGAGGAAACGGTGGCCATAGGTGATATTGCCGGAGCGGATGCCATCGATGTCGAAATCGACCACCACCGGCTCCTCGGTCTCCGGGCCGAAGGTGCAGACGATCGATTGCAGCGGCCGCACCCAGCGCAGCGCGCCCGGTTTTGCCGAAGCCGGCCCCCAGCGCATCGATTTCGGCCAGGGGAAGTTTTTGACGATGGCCGGCACCAGCTCGGCGATGATTTCTTCCGCCGCCCTGCCCGGCTTGGAGATGTGGGCGACGTAGAAATCACCCTTCTTCGGGTCGGAATGGACATGCGCCTCGGCGATCGACGACAGCCCGGCCTTGCGCAGGAAGCCTTGCACCGCCTGCTCGGGCGCCGTGGTCGACGGGCCCTTGATCTCGTCGCGAATGTCCTTCGAGCGTGCGGTCAGCCCACGCACATCGAGCGTCAGGCGCCGCGGCGTCCAGTATTCGCGTGCCGCCTCATAGGTCAGACCCGCCTCGACCAGACCGTCGGTCAGCATCTTCCTGAGGTCGCCGGCAGCCTTGCGCTGCATACGGGCGGGGATTTCCTCGGAACGAAGTTCGAGCAAAAGGTCAGGCATGTTGGCTCCTCACCCTCCCCTCGATGGGGAGGGTCGGCGCGTTAGCGCCGGTGTGACGAATGGGCGGGGAATAGCAACTCGCCCGGCTGCTGTCACCCCGCAAGCTAAGGCGCGTCGGTCGCCTATCTCTGGAAATTTTCAGCTCCCTGTCGGGACTGGTCGGCCCCGCCCGTCCTACGAGCAGAACTTCCCATGAACCGAACGCGGCGCTGAAGCGACACACGCTCAGGCAGAGACCTATTGGCTGAACGACGATGAAAACGGTATCGAGAACCCTGCAGATCCTGGCGCTCAGCGCCTGCTTCGTCGCCCAGGCGCATGGCACGATCACCATGCCGGGGGTCAGGCAGGCGATGCGCACCATCGGTGGCGCAACGGAGCAGCTCGCGTTGCCGGTCACCGCCAAGGCCACAAAGATCTTGATGGCTTAAGCCGCTAGCCCGCCGGCCCGCGTCTTCAGGAACGCTTCGCCGCAGGCCTTGGCCAAATTGCGCACGCGCAGGATGTAGCTCTGGCGCTCGGTGACGGAAATCACGCCGCGCGCGTCGAGCAGGTTGAAGACGTGGCTCGCCTTGATGCATTGGTCGTAGGCCGGGAAGACCATGCGGTGCATGGCCAGGTTGTCGCTGGGCTTCGGGCTGCCGGCATCGAGCAACGCCTTGCATTCGGTCTCGGCGTCCTCGAAGTGCCTGAGCAGCATCGACGTGTTGGCGAATTCGAAATTGTGACGCGAATATTCCTGCTCGGCCTGCAGGAAGACGTCGCCATAAGTCACCTTCTCGGCGCCCTCGCGGCCATTGAAGTTCAGGTCGTAGACATTGTCGACGCCCTGCACATACATTGCCAGCCGCTCCAGCCCGTAGGTCAATTCGCCCGCCACCGGCGCGCATTCGATGCCGCATACCTGCTGGAAATAAGTGAACTGGGAGACTTCCATGCCGTCGCACCAGCATTCCCAGCCGAGACCCCAGGCGCCCAACGTCGGGCTTTCCCAATCGTCCTCGACGAAGCGGATGTCGTGCAGCAAGGGATCGACGCCGATCGCCGCGAGCGAGCCGAGATAGAGCTCCTGCAGGTTCGGCGGGTTGGGCTTCAGGATCACCTGATATTGGTAATAATGCTGCAGCCGGTTCGGGTTTTCGCCGTAGCGGCCGTCTTTCGGCCGGCGCGACGGCTGCACGTACGCCGCGTTCCAGCGCAAAGGACCGAGCGCGCGCAACGTGGTGGCCGGATGGAACGTGCCGGCACCGACTTCCATGTCGTAGGGCTGCAGGATGAGGCAACCGTAGTCGGCCCAGTAATTGTGCAAGGTCAGGATCAGCCCCTGGAAGGAGCGGCTGGGATGCATGTGGGCAGGGATGTCGATGGTCACGGCGGCCTCGGAAAGCACGGAATGACGCTTCCCTAGTTGTCGGGCCGCCGAGCGTCAAGGCAACGTGCCGCACCGGACGACGTTGAACGCTTTGCAGGCGGCTGGCCCATTGCCGGCGAGCCGCGGTGACCTTCTGCTCCGCTAATGCATGTCGCCCAGAAGTGTGCAGCGGTTCTGGGACAACGACACGCATCGAAACAAAGGCTTAAGGCGCGTCGCGCTTTAAGCCTCAACAAGAGAAGGTTCAGCCATGCCCGGTCAACTCACGATCCGCCCCGTCACCCGGCAGGATTACGAACAGTGGCTGCCGCTTTGGGACGGCTACAACACCTTCTACGAGCGCTCCGGCCCGACGGCTCTGGCCGGCGAGATCACCCAGATGACCTGGTCGCGCTTCTTCGACGCCTATGAGCCGATGCATGCGCTGGTGGCCGAGCGCGACGGCAAGCTTCTGGGGCTCGTCCACTATCTCTATCATCGCACGACGACGGCGATTTCGCCGAACTGCTATCTGCAGGACTTATTCACCTCGAAGGACGCGCGCGGCCAGGGCGTCGGCCGCGCCTTGATCGAAGGCGTCTACGAGCGCGCAAAAGAGGCCGGCTCAGGCCGCGTCTACTGGCTGACGCACGAAACCAACCACACCGCCATGCAACTCTACGACAAAATCGGCGATCGCTCTGGCTTCGTCGTCTATCGAAAACTGTTCTAGCGCCTGTCGCGAAGCTGAAACGAAAACGGGGCTCTCAGAGCCCCGTTTCTTTGAACGTTGACGAAAGTCGCTCAGCCTTTCGGCGCGGGCGCCGGCACCGGCTTCACCTTCGGGGTTTCCTGCGCGGTGTTGGATTCGATCGGCGGCAGGCCCTTGAGCAGCTTCTGCTGCAAGGTGGCCAGCACATCCGGATCGGGCTTCAAGTCGCGCGCCTGGGTCCACTGATAGGTGGCTTCGAGCTTGCGGCCGACGCGCCAATAGGCATCGCCGAGATGGTCGTTGAGGACAGGATCCTCCGGTTTCAGCGACACGGCGCGCTCCATTTCGCGCACGGAGTCGTCGAATCGGCCCATGCGGAAATAGGCCCAGCCCAGCGAATCCACGATGTAGCCGTCGTTCGGCCGCAGATCGACGGCCTTCTGGATCATCGCCAGGCCTTCCTTGAGCTTCATGTTCATGTCGACCCAGGAATAACCGAGATAGTTCATGACCTGCGGCTGGTCGGGCTGCAATTCCAGCGCCTTGAGAAAATTGGGCTCGGCCTTCGGCCATTCCTTCAGCCGCTCATAGGCGATGCCGCGCTGGTAGAAGATGTTCCAGTTGGCCGCGGTCGGCGGCTTCAGCTGGTCGACAGCCTTGTCGTAGAGGTTGGCCGCCGAGCGGAAATCCTCCTTCGAGCCATAGACGCCGCCAAGCGCCAGATAGGCGCGCATATCGTCGGGATGTTTGGCCAGATAGGCGTTGAGATGGGCGATCGCCTCGTCGTGCTTGTCGAGATCGGCAAGGTTGAGGCCGAGCTGCAGGTCGGAGAGCTCCTTCAGCGGCGAAGAGTCCGGAATACGGCGGTAGAGCGCGATGGCGCCCTCGCCGTCCTTCAGCTGCTCGGCAACGCCGGCGAGCTGCACCAGTGCGGCATCGCTGTCCGGCTTCAGCGCCAGCGCATATTGCAGATAGAGCCGCACGAAGGGCTCGCCGCCGCCACGGTTCAGCGCGGTGGCGAGATCGAGCAGGATTTCAGACGCGCCGTCAGCCGGCTTGGCGATGAACGGTTCGATCTTGTCGCCCTTGGCGATGCGGTCGCGCAGCGTGGTGATTTCCAGCTTGCCCGGCGCGAAGGCCTCGGCTTGGTTCAAAATCTCAAGCGCCTTCGACTTGTCGCCCTTGCGCACGAGGAACGAGGCATAGGCTTGCGCATTGCGCATCCAGGTCTCGGGCGCGGAACCGCCGGACGTGGTGTCGGCCATGGTGGCGGCATAGAGTTCGTCAGCCTTGTCGTTAAGACCGGCGGCGTCGGCGATCAGCGCGCGGTGGAAGGACTTGAACAGTCCGAACCAGTCCGGCCCGCGCAGCTTGTCGATGGAGTCCATCGCCTCGGAGGCATCGCCGGCGCCTTCCTTGGCCCAGCCGTCCATGACGCCGGACAAGAGCCGGTCGAGATCGGATTCGAGCGACAGCTTCAGCCAGTACTGGGCCTTGGCATAGTCCTTCTTGTGGAAGGAATCGACGGCCAGCCCCAGGCGCGAGAAGCGCTCGACATCGGGCACTTCCTTGAGCTTGTCGGCATAGACCAGCGATTCCTCGAAACGGCCCTGCGCGACAAGCGCAAGCATCAGGCTCTGCTGAAGATCCTGGTCATCCGGGGCAAAAGCCAGCGCCTGCTTGTAATAGGCGATGGCATTGTCGAGATCGTTGTCGCTTTCAGCGGTATGGGCGGCGAGATAAGCGCCCGAGAAGGACGAGATCTGGACCGGGTCTTCCTTGGCCTGGGCCGGCAGCGCCGAAAGCGCCACACCGGTCAAAAATGCCAGCCTCGTCAGCCAGCGCGCACGTCCTTGCCGCATCGTATCCCTTTCAGCCAGACGCGATTCCGCTCCCGGCGGACCGCCTGTAGACTCGAACTTCTCCGGACAAAGCATGGCCTTTTTGGGGTCAGGCTTCAATCCCGGCCTGATTTCACAATCAGGTCACCGACTTAACAAAGGGTGGCTGCCGACGAAAATGTTGTGATGACGCGCCAGCCAGCTTCGAATGCCGCTCCTGACGTGCCCTCAAAGGCGGGCGCCGGTGTATCCGGCGACCGCCACCGCACTGCACAGATCAGACCATTCGCAGCCCCGGCATGCCTCGCGCGTGCGCCCGGTCGCAAAGGCCTGCCGCATCGCGGCAAGGCGCGCGGCATCGAGACTGAAACGAGCGCCTGCGGCGACCGGCCGGCGCAGGAGTTCGCCGACGTCGCGCGCCGCGAGCTGGTCCCTGCCTGCCGCGCTCTCGCCCAGGCAGTGCGGTTCCGGTTCATCGAGCAGCGGAACGCAGATGTCGTCCGGACCGTGGACGACAAGCACGTCCTCGCCGCCTGCGAGGCGCTTCACCATTTTGTCGTAGTTGGCGGTGAAGGC
>JAEKLU010000213.1 GCA_019509685.1 Mesorhizobium sp.
TCCTCGTCGGTATCGGCGCCCATCAGCCGGGGCGCTCAAAGGTGTCATCGCGCTGCATAACCTCGTGGTCATTGCTCCTGATTGGGAGCGGTTTTGTGGCCTGGCCGCTCGTCGGCGCTGAGCAAGCCGTCGCTGTTCTTGTCGAGCTTGGCGAAACGCTTGGCGAGGAAGGCGTCGAGTTCGCCCTTGTCGACGAAACCGTCCTTGTTGGCATCCATGCGCGCGAAGGACTTCGCCGGATCGCCCTTGGCCTTGCGCTCGGCCTGGAAGGCGGTCCATTCGGCGAGGCTCACCTTGCCGTCATTGTCGGTGTCGGCCCGCATGAAGGCCTTTTCCCGCCGTGCCTCGAACTTTTCCAGCGTCAGGCCGGTCTTGCCGCCGCCGGCGGCTGAGCTGTCGGGTGTGGCTTGAACCGGCGCTGGGGCAGGGGTTGGCGTCGTCGTCTGGGCAACCGCGGCGCCGGCGGTCAGCAAACCAAGGGCAACGGCAAATATCGAACGGCGGATCATGCTTTCGTCTCCGGTTGCGCGCGGCCATTGGCGGCCGCGCTTCAGCCGTTAAACGCAGTCATGAGCGAAATCCGTCGGTACCTTTCGACAAGACAACAGACAATCAAATCCGGCGCGGCCGGATTGATGCCGTCCCCAGCGAAAGAATGTGGCGACTATTTCGGGTGGTCGACCGCCACCAGTTGATCCGGCTTGAAGCCCGCGTGCTGCGGGGTCCAGACGTCGCCGTCGCGGTTGAACCAGTGGCACAGATACATGCCCGAGGCCGCGCCGTCGCTCACCGTCATCTGCGGCCCTCCGGACTTCAGCCTGACCACTTCTCCGGTCTTGAAAGTATTGGGCATTTCGACCTCCCATGCTGATCAGGGGAGTTTTCCACCAAACCTTGAATTCGACAATGGTCGATATGCTTCCACCGTTTGGCGCAGGCGGCAGTATCCGAGGGAAGGGAGGGTGGGAGAAACTGTTCTCGTCGGCAGGGATATCGAAATTGGCAACACACGCCACACAATGAGCTAAAAGGGACGACATCGGGTCAAGCGTCGGAGCCTGAGAGGGACATACCGTGACATCAAGCAGGCCTGTTCTGGTCACCGGCGCGGCCGGTTTCATCGGTTTTCATCTTTGCCAAAGGCTGCTTGCCGAGGGCCGGACGGTCGTCGGCCTCGATTCCATGAACGAGTATTACGACGTCAACCTGAAGCGGGCTCGGCTCGAACGGCTGAAGGCATTTCCCAATTTTGACTTCGAGCATGTCGATCTCGCCGAGCGCGACCGTATCTCGGCGCTTTTTCAGTCGGCCGCGCCGGAAATCGTCGTCAATCTCGCGGCCCAGGCCGGCGTGCGGTATTCGCTGACCAATCCGCACGCCTATGCGGAAAGCAATCTCAGCGGCTTCCTCAACATCCTGGAAGGATGCCGACACGCCTCGGTCGGCCATCTGGTCTATGCCTCGTCGAGCTCGATCTATGGCGGCAGCACGCGCATGCCGTTTTCCGTGCACGATTCGGCCGACCACCCGCTCAGCCTCTATGCCGCCAGCAAGAAGGCGAACGAGCTGATGGCGCACACCTACAGCCACCTCTTCGCGTTGCCGACGACGGGATTGCGCTTCTTCACCGTCTACGGTCCGTGGGGGCGGCCCGACATGGCGCTGTTCATCTTCGCCAAGGCGATCCTTGCCGGCGAGCCGATCGACGTCTTCAACCACGGCAACATGCAGCGCGACTTCACCTATGTCGACGACATCGTCGAAGGCATCATCCGCGTGATGCGGCAACCCGCGACGGCCAACCCGCTATGGTCAAGTGCTGCACCCGATCCGGCGACCAGCAACGCGCCTTACCGGATCCACAACATCGGCGGCAGCTCGCCTGTCGAGCTGAATCGGCTGATCGAGGTGCTGGAAGACGCGCTGGGCAAGAAGGCAATTCGCAATCTGATGCCGTTCCAGCCGGGCGACGTGCCGGCGACCTTCGCCGATGTCAGCTCGCTCGAGCAGGCGACCGGCTTCAGGCCGAAGATCCCGATCGAGATCGGCGTGCCGCGGTTCGTGGAATGGTACCGGGAATTCTACGAGGTTTGATCCGAAGCTTGCAGGCCGGCGTGGACAGCTGGTGGGCTGCCGCCGCCTCGCATCGCATCAGCTAAGTTCCTGGGCGAGTCCGATGAGCAGCCCTCCCGGACCGCGGATGTAGCAGAGCCGGTAGGCGTTTTTATACTGGACCACGTCGCCCACGAGCTGCGCGCCGCGCTTGCGGAGCCTTGCAAGCGTGTCGTCGACATCGTCCACGGCGAACATGACGCGCAGATAGCCCAGAGCGTTGACCGGGGCGTTGCGGTGATCCTCGACGACAGGCGGCGTGAGGAAGCGGGATAGCTCGAGCCGGCTGTGGCCGTCCGGCGTGCGCATCATGGCAACCTCGACGTGCTGATCGCCCAGCCCGGTGACACGTCCGGCCCATTCGCCCTCGATCGTGCCTCGACCTTCGAGCTCAAGGCCGAGCTCGCGAAAGAAATCGATCGTCTCGTCGAGGTCCTCGACGACGATTCCCATATTGTCCATGCGTTTGAGCGCCATATGTCCAACCTACGAAGTGTTGCCCGGGCTGTAAACGCATAACGGCCTGCCGGGCAGGCAAGCGAGTGAAAACGCCGGGCGCATATTCGCGGCCCAACCGGCGGGGTCATCAGCCAAGGTGTTGAAATTTTGGTGCCGCTTAGGTGACTCGAACACCTGACCCCATCATTACGAATGATGTGCTCTACCAACTGAGCTAAAGCGGCCCGGGAAGCGTTGAGCTTCCAGAATGGGCTGCGTGATAGACTCAACCGGCCGCTAATTCAAGATGGGTGGCGGTTAATTCCGGCCGTGTGATCGGCAATTCCTGTCCGCGACTGTCGCGCAGGGCAGCTCGCCGTCTGCCGCCTGCGGTGGCCCGATTGGGTCCGGGCGACGAAAAGTGTTGATTATCAAGCAAAAAATGCCGAAATGGCTTGGGAAGCGCCGGCAAGGTAGCCAGCCGCCCGTTGATTGATTGGTCGGCTACGGCTAACGATCAAGGGGCGAACGCGCAGAGGGAGCTCGCTTGGACGCCATCGAGAAAGCGATCCGCAATGCCTTCGAGAAAGGCAATGCCGAGGACCGGGCGTTTCGCGAGAGGGTCTATCGATCCGCCTTTGCCGCGCTCGACCGCGTGCTGCAGGCAAATCCCAACATCACGGTCGAAGCCGCCATCAGCCGCCGCAAGGCGGTCCAGGCCAAGATCGCCGAGATCGAATCCGAATTCATACAAGCCGTGCCCGATGTGACGCTGCCGCCGGAAAACGTGGCGCCCGCGGGAAATGCCGCGCCGGCCCCCCGCGTCGACATGCCAGCCGTATCCGCAGCGCCGTCGGTCGACGCGCCGCGGCCACAGGCGCCGGCCGCGACGTCACCCTCGATTACCGTTGACGGTCCGGTGCAGCCGGACGCCTCCGATCAGCCGCGCTCGCGCGTGCTGCCTGTGGTCCCCGACATCATGCCGGACGAGACGGCGCTGCCCGACGCGCCTTCTTTGGACGAAGCGCCGGGCGCTCCGGTCGGCAATGGCGCCGAGGTGACGCCCGATCGCGACGAGCGGCGCATCAGGGGCCGGCGCCTGCCGCTAACGGCGATCTTCGTCGTCGCGACGCTGCTGGCCGCCATCGGCATCGGCGGCTATTTCGCGTTTCAGACCGGTGTCTTCAAGACGGCCGCGCAGCTCGACACCGGCCCGCCGGAACCGACGCCGTCGCTCGACAGCGAGGATTCCTCACCACCGGTCGCCGGCTCGCCGCAGAAGCCGGGCGAGGCTGACCAGTCCAAGAACTGGATCAATGTCTTCTTGCCGAGCGACCCGACCCACGTCAGCACGCCCTCGGATGCCAGTGCCGACGTCATGAAGGACGACACCGGACAGTTCCTGCGCATCCGCTCGGGCGCGTCGGGTTCGGCGATTGCTTTCGATGTCGGCCAGGGCGTGCTGGAAAAGCTCGCCGGCAAGCATGCCATGTTCGACATCGTCGCCCGTTCCGAAGAGGGCAAGGAGACGCAGATATCGGTCGACTGCAATTTCGGCAATCTCGGCGATTGCGGCCGCAAGCGCTACGCGGTCGGCCACGAGCGCAACGAGTATCTGTTCGACGTCCAGTTCCCGGACATGCACCCGGGCGCAGCCGGCACGATCGCCGTCAATTCGGACTTCGACAAGCAGGGCAAGTCCGTCGACATCTACGAGATACGCGTATCGATCGCGGAGTGACGGGTCTTTTCATAACTGACGTCGGCGCTCCACCCAACCCGCGCCTTCGGCGCGACCTCCCCATCAAGGGGAGGTAAGGGGGTAGCGCGACCTTCTACCTCCCCTCGATGGGAGGTCGGCGCGAAGCGCCGGGTGGGATGAGGCGCCGGCGTCGGATTTCTAGAGCAATTCCAGGAAAAGTGTGACACGGTTTTCCGTCCGGAATTGCGTCAAAACAAAGCGTTAGGGCGGCTCGTCGTTTCCGTGAACGGTGAAACGCCCTAGTCCAACATCGCCTGCAGCGTCTCGATACGATCTGCCTCGGCCGCGGGCTTGTCCCAGCGCAGCCGCGAGATGCGGGGAAAGCGCATCGCGACGCCGGATTTGTGCCGGGTCGAGCGGTTGAGCCCTTCGAAGGCCACTTCCAGCACCAGCCCGTTGTTGCGGTCGGCGCGCACCGAGCGCACCGGCCCGAAACGCTCGATGGTGTTGTCGCGGACATATTTGTCGATTTCTTTCAGCTCCTCGTCGGTGAAGCCGAAATAGGCCTTGCCGACCGGCACCAGCTCTTCGGCGCCCTCCGGGCCCGACCAGACGCCGAACGTGTAGTCGGAATAGAAGCTGGAGCGCTTGCCATGGCCGCGCTGCGCGTACATCAGCACCGCGTCGACCGTGTGCGGGTCGCGTTTCCACTTGAACCACGGGCCTTTCGGCCGTCCAGCGAGATAGGGCGAGTCCCAGCGCTTCAGCATCACGCCTTCGATGATTGGATGCGGCGGCGCAGCGCGCAGCCGCTCCAGCGTTTCCCAGTCGGCAAACGTCACAAACGGCGACAGGTCGAAGCGGCCGGGATCGAGCGTGTCGATGAAGGTTTCGAGCCGCTTGCGGCGCTCGGCGAAAGGCAGCGCGCGCAAATCCTCGCCATTGATCTGCAGCGCGTCGTAGCAGCGCATGAAGGCCGGGTACTGCTGCTGGATCTTCGGCGACACGCTCTTGCGGTTCAGGCGCTGCTGCAGGTCCGAAAACGTGCCCGTCGCCTCGCGTGGATCGCCGACCAGCAACTCGCCATCGAGCGCGGCTTCGAAATGCATGGCCGCGGCAAGGTCCGGGAAGGCGCATCGTCGCCGGTGCGCGAATAGAGCCGGCGCACACCGCCTTCGCAGACCGCCTGCACGCGGATGCCGTCCCATTTCCACTCCGCCGCATAATCGGCCGGAGCGAGCTTTGCGAGATCGCTGTCGTCGACGGCGTTGGCAAGCATCACCGGGCGGAACAGCGCGAGTGCCGCGCTCGTCGGCTTGTCCGCCTTGCCTTCCAGCCAGGCGAAAAGCTCGGTGTAGGGCGGCGTCAGCCCGTGCCAGAGCTCCTCGATCTCGGCAACGTCGACCTTGCCGAAGTCGGCCAGCGCCTGCTTGGCGAGCCTGGCCGACACGCCGATGCGCAGGCCGCCGGTCACCAGCTTGATGATGGCGAAGCGCGCCGAGATGGTGGCGTCGTCGAGCAATCGCGCCAGCACCTTCGGTCCGTCGGAGCGGCTCGCCGCCTGCAGCCTGCCGACGACGTCGGCCAGTGTCGGCACGTGATTGGGGATGTGCCCGGCCGGCTGCGGCCAGACCAGCGACACCGTTTCGGCAAGGTCGCCGACATAGTCGTAGGAATAGCCGAACAGCACCGGGTCCATGCGCTCGACCACCAGCGCGCGCAGCATTGCCGGCTTCACCGCGGCGATGTTGAGATCGCCGGTGATCGCCGCCAGCGCCAGCCCGCGATCGGGGTCCTCGACGCTGCGGAAATAGTCGGTGAGCAGTGTCAGCTTGCCGTTGCGCGATGGTGTAAGCACCAGGCGGTCGAGGAGCTCGGCGAAACGGTTCATAGCTGGGTGCGCCACGCCAATTGCGAAGGCAGGTGCGAGACCCCCCTCTCTGGCCTGCCGGCCATCTCCCCCTCAAGGGGGGAGATTGGCAGCTTCAGCGCCGCCGCATCTCCGGCAACGCTGGAGATTGGCGAAAGCTGGAACGACAGCTGATCTCCCCCCTTGAGGGGGAGATGTCCGGCAGGACAGAGAGGGGGGCCGTAGAGCGCGGCGGTGGCGATTGTCTCACGCACGCAAGCCATCAATCGCCCTCGTCCTCATATCCCACCAGATGCAGTGGCCGTGCCGCTATCCCCTCCAGCTCGCACCAGCGCACCAGCGCTTCCTCGCGGCCATGCGTCACCCAGATCTCACCGGCGCCGGTTTCCTTGATGGTGATGATCAGCTCGTCCCAGTCGGCGTGGTCGGAAATGATCAGCGGCAGCTCGACGCCGCCCTGCTTGGCGCGCTGGCGGATGCGCATCCAGCCGGACGCGAAGCAGGAGATCGGGTCGGGAAAGCGCCGCGCCCAGCGGTCGGCGAAGGCCGAGGGCGGACCGACGACGATGGCGCCCGCGAAATCGGACTTGCTGCCGCTTTCCACCGTCCCCGGCTCCAACTGACCCAGATCGATGCCCTGGCTCTCATAATATTCGCTGAGCCTGGTCAGCGCGCCATGGATATAGATCGGCCGGTCGTAACCGGCATCTCGCAACAGCCGCATCACCCGTTGCGCTTTGCCCAAAGCGTAAGCGCCGATCAGATGCGAGCGCTCGGGAAACTGCGCCGCCGATTTCAGCACGCGCGCGATTTCCTCATGATCCGGCGGATGGCGGAACACCGGCAGGCCGAACGTCGCCTCGGTGATGAACACATCGCATCGGATCGGTTCGAAGGGCAGGCAGGTGGCGTCCTTCTGCCGCTTGTAGTCGCCGGAGGCGACAATGCGCATGCCGCGATGCTCGACCGCGATCTGGGCCGAGCCCAGAACGTGCCCCGCCGGATGGAAAGTGACCGCGACGCCGTTGATATCGACGGTCTCGCCAAGAGCCGCTGTCTGCGTCGTGCCGGCAAAATCCTCGCCGTAGCGCAGGCCCATGATGTCGAGTGTTTCTTGCGTGGCGAGCACCGATTGATGGCCGGAGCGCGCGTGGTCGGAATGGCCATGCGTGATCAATGCCCGTTCCACTGGACGCACGGGATCGATGAAGAAGTCGCCGGGCGGACAATAAAGGCCTTCCGGCCGGGATTTGAGCAGGTCGCTGGCGCGCATCGTGCAAAGATAGTGGTTAATTCCCGCGCGGGAAGCCTGTTGCGCGAGACTGCTGACTCGTCCTAGATCGTTGTGGCGTTTCGCCGAAACGCCACAACGATCTAACTTTTTGTTGGAGCATGATCTCTCTCCGAAAACCGGTTCCCACTTTTCGAGATCATGTTTTAAAGCCGACCGCCGGCTCGCCTCGCCGGCCGGATCCTCACGCATGAAACCGCTTCAGGCCTTGTCCGGCGACTTGAATGCCGACCGTCGCGCCGATTTCGCCGAGATGCTGCTTGCCTCCGGCGAGCCGGCGCAGGCGGCTGAGCTTCTGCTTGGCGCGCTGGACCTGGCGCCGCAATGGGCCGCCGGCTGGTTCCGCCTCGGCGAGATGCAGGAGGCGGCCAGCCTTCCCGATCAGGCGGCGCAGGCCTGGGCGATGGCGTTGAAGCTCGACCCCGCGGACCGGTTGGGTGCTGCGCTGAAACTGCAACTGATCGGCCATGCACCGGTCGCCGCCGCGCCACCCAGTGCTTTCGTCGAAACCCTGTTCGACCACTACGCCGACAGTTTCGAGGAATCGCTGGTACAAAAGCTCGGCTACGGGCTCCCGGATGTTCTGCGCCAGGCGATCGCCAAGGCAAGGCCGGGTCGTTTCCGGTTGGCGCTCGACCTCGGTTGCGGCACTGGCCTGATGGGTGAAAGGCTGCGCCCCTTCGTCGACCGCCTGGAGGGCTATGACATCTCAGCTGCTATGCTGAAGAAGGCGCGCGCCAAGAACATCTACGACCGCCTCTCGAAAGCCGATCTCCAGCATTTTGCTTGCGATGGCGTCAGTGCCGACCTCGTGGTGGCGGCGGACGTGTTCATCTATATCGGTGCGCTGGAAGGCATCGTTGCTGCTGTTGCAGCAAGCCTGGCCGGCAAAGGCGTGTTTGCGTTCTCGCTCGAACTGCTTGCCGGCGGCAGCGATGGCTTCGCCTTGCAGCCGTCGCGGCGTTACGCGCATTCCGAGAGCTATATGCGCCGCGTTCTCGCTATGAACGGATTTGCCATCCTGTCGCTCGATCCCACGATCATTCGCCTGGATCGTGGCGCGCCTGTCGATGGCTTGGCCATCGTGGCTGAGAGAACGGGGTCTGAACCCTGACCTTGCTGCGAAAAAGCCGAAATTGCATGATCGGGGTTGCGCGACCAGTCTTTGTGTGCGCAATTCCGGACGGAATTGCTCTAAGGAGGGATCCATGCGCTGGAACATGGTCGTATTGGTGTCGTGCCTCACCGTTGCCGGCTGCGTCGGCGGCACCTCGATGTCCGAGCGCCAGGACGAGAACGTCCAATCCTCGCTGCAATATGACGACGTGCCGTGCGATCAGCTCATCGCCAACCGCAACACGCTCGCGCAGCAGAGCAGTCTGCCGGTTACCGCCAAGGCGAGCTTCTCCAATCCGGCGATGGGCCTCGGCCCGTTCACGCCGGACATGCGTTCGAAGGCTCAGCGCGATAGCGACAAGGCGAGCGGCGAGATCGACGCCATGAACCGCTCGATCGAGCGTCGC
>JAEKLU010000394.1 GCA_019509685.1 Mesorhizobium sp.
CACTGCCAAGATGAAGGATCTGAACGCAAACGACGTCGAGGCGGCCATGCGCATGGTCGAGGGCTCCGCCCGCTCGATGGGTCTGGAAGTGGTGGGCTGAGATCATGGCAAAGATTGCAAAGCGTGTATCGAAGACCCGCGAAGGCATTGATCCCAACAAGGCTTATGCCCTGGGGGATGCGCTGAAGCTGCTCAAGGACCGTTCGTCGGTCAAGTTCGACGAGACCGTCGAAGTCGCCATGAACCTCGGCGTCGACCCGCGTCATGCCGACCAGATGGTCCGTGGCGTGGTCAACCTGCCGAACGGCACCGGCCGCTCGGTTCGCGTCGCCGTGTTCGCTCGTGGCGACAAGGCCGAGGAAGCCAAGGCCGCCGGCGCCGACATCGTCGGAGCCGAGGATCTGGTCGACATCGTCCAGAAGGGCACGATCGATTTCGATCGCTGCATCGCCACGCCGGACATGATGCCGCTGGTCGGCCGTCTGGGCAAGGTGCTGGGCCCGCGCGGCATGATGCCGAACCCGAAGGTCGGCACCGTCACCACCGACGTCGCCGCCGCCGTCAAGGCATCGAAGGGCGGCGCGGTCGAGTTCCGCGTCGAGAAGGCCGGCATCGTTCATGCCGGCGTCGGCAAGGTCTCGTTCGACGTCAAGGCGCTGGAAGAAAACATCCGCGCCTTCGCCGACGCGGTGACCAAGGCAAAGCCGGCTGGCGCCAAGGGCAACTACGTCAAGAAGGTGTCGGTCACCTCGACGATGGGCCCGGGCCTCAAGCTCGACGTCTCGACGCTCGCAGCGTCCTGATACGACCATTTGGATCGTCTCCCAAGAGACTGATCCGCAAGTGAATTCCGGGCCTCCGACTTGTCGGCGGCCCGGTGCCGGAAGCCGAAAGGCTTCCGGACATCCTGTCCGAGATTGCAGGCGGCCCAAAAGCCTTAATTCATGTGGGCCTGCATGAGACGGGTGAAGACCTGACAACGGAGCAAGTGCTCCAATGAAAGGTTCGAACCGTGTTTGCCTTTTGTCTGCGCATCGTCGGCTTGGCCGCCGGTGTGGCGAAAGGGGGCAGGATCCTCGAGCGTCGTTCGGGAGATCCGTTACTGGATGGCCCGGCCGGCAAAGGCAACCCGACGCCTGTCCTGTTTTAGGGGCAGGGGTCAACTGGAGATAGGCAGTGGACAGAGCGGAAAAACGCGAACTCGTCACGGGCCTGAACGATGCGTTTGCAAGCGCAGGTTCAGTGGTCGTGGCCCACTATGCCGGTATCACCGTCGCGCAAATGAACGACCTTCGGTCGAAAATGCGCGCTGCCGGTGGCACCGTTAAAGTCGCGAAGAACCGTCTCGCCAAAATCGCTCTTCAGGGCACGGACTCCGCATCGATCATCGACCTGTTCAAGGGACAGACGCTGATTGCTTATTCGGAGGATCCGATTGCGGCGCCGAAGGTCGCGTCCGATTTCGCCAAGGGAAATGAC
>JAEKLU010000214.1 GCA_019509685.1 Mesorhizobium sp.
AAAAAATGGCGAATGAAAACTGGCCCGTTTACGGTGAGATCACCGGCCCTGTCGTGATGATCGGCTTCGGCTCGATCGGCAGGGGAACGCTGCCGCTGATCGAGCGCCATTTCAAATTCGACAAGTCGCGCATGACGGTGATCGATCCGCTCGATACCGACCGCAAGCTGCTCGACGAGCGCGGCATCGCTTTCGTTCAGGAACACGTGACCGAGAAGAACTACAAGAAGCTGCTGACGCCGCTTCTGACCAATGGCGGCGGCCAGGGTTTTTGCATCAATTTGTCGGTCGATACCGGTTCGGTCGACCTGATGCGGCTCTGCCGCAAGCTCGGCGTTCTCTACATCGACACCGTCGTCGAGCCGTGGCTCGGCTTCTATTTCGACGCCAAGGCCGACAATGCCAGCCGCACCAACTATGCGCTGCGCGAAGCCATGATCAAGGAAAAGCACGACAAGCCCGGCGGCGCCACGGCGGTGTCCACCTGCGGCGCCAATCCGGGCATGGTCTCGTGGTTCGTCAAAAAGGCGCTCGTCAACCTCGCCACCGATCTTGGTCTGGAGTTTTCCGAGCCTGCGCAGGAAGATCGCGAGGCTTGGGCCAAGCTGATGAAGAAGGCGGGCGTCAAGGGGATCCACATCGCCGAGCGCGACACCCAGCGCACCAAGAAGCCGAAGCCGATGGACGTGTTCTGGAACACCTGGTCGGTCGAGGGCTTCATCTCGGAGGGCTTGCAGCCGGCCGAACTCGGCTGGGGCACGCATGAGACCTGGATGCCGAAGAACGGCAAGAAGCACAAGCATGGCTCCAAGGCAGCGATCTATCTGGAACAGCCGGGCGCCAACACGCGGGTGCGCAGCTGGTGCCCGACCCCGGGCGCGCAATACGGCCTGCTGGTGACGCACAACGAGGCGATCTCGATCGCCGATTTCTTCACCGTGCGCTCGAAGAAGGGCAAGGTGAACTACCGGCCGACCTGCCACTACGCCTATCACCCCTGTAACGACGCCCTGCTGTCGCTGGATGAGATGTTCGGCGCCGCGGGTAAGCCGCAGCCGGTCCACCACGTGCTCGACGAGAACGAGCTGGTCGACGGTGTCGACGAGCTCGGCGTGCTGCTCTACGGCCACGGCAAGAACGCCTACTGGTACGGCTCGCAATTGTCGCTGGCCGAAGCGCGCAAGCTCGCGCCTTATCAGAACGCCACCGGCATGCAGGTCACCTCGGCGGTGCTCGCCGGCATGGTCTGGGCGCTGGAAAACCCGGAAGCCGGCATCGTCGAGGCCGACGAGATGGACTACAAGCGCTGTCTCGAAGTGCAATCGCCTTATCTCGGGCCGGTCCGAGGCTACTACACCGACTGGACGCCGCTGGATAACCGCCCCGGCCTGTTCCCGGAGGATCTCGACAAGGACGATCCGTGGCAGTTCCGCAACATCCTGGTGCGATAGCAGCGGGACCTACCGGCCTCACCGCCTTGCAATCGCCCGGAAATCGGGCGATTGAGAGGGAGCGGCCTAGAGCGACGTGCGTCCATTCGGACGCACAAAGTACGCTCTAGCACTTTGAATGCACGCATCGTGCTTTCCGAAATCGGAAACCCGATTTTCGGGCCGATGCGAGAGGAGAGGATTTTGATCATGACCATTGCGCGCAAACTGCTTTCGGCAGGCGCCGCGGCAAGCCTTTTGGCCGCTGCCGCCTGTACCACCACCGGCCCTTCCGACCAGCCTTCCATGGCGGCGGCGCCCAAAGGCGTCGAAGGCAATTGGATCGACGCCAAAGGCACCGGGCTTTCGACCTTCAACGCCGGCAGCTTCGCTACCGTCGCCACCGACACCGGCCAGAAGCTGTCGGAAGGCAGCTACACCATGACTGGTGCGACGTCGGTTGAGATCCACGGCACCTCGCTGATCCGCCAGACGCCGGTCAGCTTCAACTGCCTGATGGTTTCCACCAGCCAGCTCAACTGCACCAGCGCCAGCGGCCAGAATTTCGTGCTCCCGCCGCGCCTGAGCGCAGCAGACATCGATGCCCAACACGGATGGCGGCGTGAGCCGCCGTCCTTTTTTGTGCCGGCAAAGTACTCCGGGATTTCCGCTTGCATCGACCGGATCGCGATGTGAACATGACCCGAGGCTGGCTGTTATTTTCCAGTCAAGCGAGGGCTTTAAGCACCTTCAAGTCAGCTCATCCGGGAGACGAAGATGAAGAAGATTGCCGCCATTCTAGCCCTGTCCGCCTCGACGCTCGGCCTGTCGGCGGGCGTATCTTTTGCCGACTACACGCTGAACATTCTGCATTTCAACGATTGGCACAGCCGCATCGAAGGCAACAACAAATACGAATCCACCTGTTCGGCGGACGAGGAGACCAAGGGCGAATGCGTTGGCGGCGCCGGCCGGTTGATCACCGCGATCGCCCAGGAGCGCAAGAAGCTCGAAGGCCAGAACGTGTTGCTGCTCAATGCAGGGGACAGTTTCCAGGGCTCGTTGTTCTACACCACCTACAAGGGCGCCGTGGAAGAGGAGTTCCTCAACCAGATCAAGCCTGACGCGGTCACGCTCGGCAACCACGAGTTCGATGACGGCGAGACAGCACTTGTGCCTTTCCTCGACAAGGCGAAGTTCCCGATCGTCAGCGCCAATGTCGTGCCCAACGACAAGTCCGGCGCCAAGGGCAAATTCAAGCCGTCGATCGTCGTCGAGGTCGGCGGCCAGAAGATCGGCATCATCGGCGCCGTCACCAACGACACGCCGGAGCTCGCCTCGCCCGGCCCCAACATCACCATTGCCGACGACGTCAAGTCGATCACCGCCGAGGTCGAGAAGCTCAAGGCGCAAGGCGTCAACAAGATCATCGCGGTCACCCATATCGGCTATAACCGCGAGCGCGACGTGATCGCCAAGATCCCGGGCATCGATGTGGTGGTCGGCGGCCATAGCCACACGCTTTTGTCCAACACCGATCCGAAAGCGGCAGGCCCCTATCCGACGATGGTCGACAATCCGGACGGTTCCAAAGTGCCGGTGGTGCAGGCGGCGTCCTGCCGAGACCACCAAGCCGATCGACGGCAGCCGCGAGAGCTGCCGCGCGCGCGAATGCGAGATGGGCAACCTCGTCTCCGACGCCATCCTCGACCGCACCAAGGGCCAGGGCGTCGAGATCGCCATCTCGAATGGCGGCGGCCTGCGCGCTTCGATCGACCAGGGCACTGTGACCATGGGCGAGGTGCTGACCGTGCTGCCGTTCCAGAACACGCTGGCGACGTTCAAGATTTCCGGCAAGGACCTCGTCGCCGGGCTGGAAGGCGGCCTCAGCCAGATCGAGGACGGCGCCGGCCGCTTCCCGCAAGTGGCGGGCCTCAAATATTCCTTCGACAAGTCGGTCGCGCCCAATGCCGGCCGGCTGAAGTCGGTCGAGGTGATGGAGAACGGCGCCTGGACGCCGATCAATCCGGACAAGCAGTATCTGGTGGCGACCAACAATTATGTCCGCCAGGGTGGCGACGGCTACAAGGTCTTCGCCGAAAAGGCCACCGATGCCTATGACTATGGTCCGGGGCTGGAGCAGGTGGTGGCCGACTATCTCGGCGCGCACCGGCCCTACACGCCAAAGATCGACGGCCGCATCACCGAGATAGCGGCAACGACGGCTGCCGCGCCGGCTGCTGAGCCCGCAAAGCCGGCCGAAACTGCTCCGGCAACGCCTGCACCTGCAGAAGCACCAAAGCCGGCCGAGACCAGCCATGTGATCGCCGCCGGCGACACTTATTGGGAGCTGGCCAAGAAGGCCTATGGCGACGCCACCAAGTGGAAACTGATCTCCGACGCCAACAAGGACTACAAGCCGCGCCGCCTGCCACTCGGCGCGACGCTGACCATTCCGCCCGCCGCGAAATAACCGCTTCGGCGCTCATTGTCGCACCCGTCCGGGAAACCGGGCGGGTGTTTTCCTTTCTTGGACCGTAACGCGATAGGGTGCGGCCAGACGCAGCCTTGAAAACCGGCGGGGCATCGCTAGTTTCGCGCCGATACCCGGAGACAATTGATGACGCTTGCCAGCCCCACCGATGCCAAAGCCGCGAAGGCCCTCGGCCCACGGCCGCTCGGGCATCCGCCGGTCAAGACCGGCAAGGTCGGTGTCATGCTGATCAATCTCGGCACGCCCGATGGCACCGATTTCAAGCCGATGTGGCGGTATCTCAGGGAATTCCTGTCCGACCCGCGCGTCATCGAGCTCAACAAGGCGATCTGGTATCCGATCCTCTATGGGCTTGTCCTGACCACCCGGCCGAAGAAGTCGGGCGCCAACTATGCCAGGATCTGGAACCACGAGAAGAACGAGTCGCCGCTGCGCACCTTTACCCGCGCGCAAGGCGAGAAACTCGGCTTGGCGCTCCGTGACCTGCCGGATGTCATAGTCGACTGGGCCATGCGCTACGGCAACCCTTCGACCGCGAGCGTCGCCGAAAGGCTGGTTGCGCAAGGCTGCGATCGCATCCTTTCGTTGCCGCTTTATCCGCAATATTCGGCGACGACGACGGCGACAGCAAACGACCAGCTGTTTCGCGCGCTGATGAAGATGCGGGCCGCACCCGCGGTCCGCAGCGTGCCGCCCTATTATGACGAGCCGGTCTATATCGAAGCGCTGGCGCGTTCGATCCAGCAGAATCTCTCGACGCTGAATTTTGAGCCGGAAGTGGTCATCGCCTCCTATCACGGCATCCCAAAACCCTATTTCGAAAAGGGCGATCCCTACCATTGCCACTGCCTGAAGACGACGCGGCTGCTGCGCGAAAAACTCGGCTGGGACGAGAACAAGCTGATCACCACTTTCCAGTCGCGCTTCGGCGCGCAGGAGTGGCTGCAGCCCTACACCGACAAGACCGTCGAGAAGCTGGCCAAGGATGGCGTCAAATCGATCGCCGTCGTCAATCCGGGCTTTTCCGTCGATTGCATCGAGACGCTGGACGAGATCGGCCGCGAGGCGGCCGAAACCTTCCATCACGCCGGCGGCAAGAACTTCGCCCACATTCCTTGTCTCAACGACAGCGCCGAGGGCATGGCCGTGATCGAGACGCTGGTGCGGCGGGAATTGTCGGGCTGGATTTGACCAAAACCGGTGCGCAAAAGCCTTCGCTAACCAATATTCGCGATCACCTGATTGTAACGTTGCGGAAACACTCTTAAGTGATTCCGTGAAGTCGGTGCCTATTGAGGGAGATACGAAATGGGCTTCAGCGGTTTCGATATTGCCATCGTCGTTCTTGTTTTCCTGGTTATCATCCTTCTTTTCAAAGGCATCAAAACGGTGCCGCAAGGTTATAATTACACGGTGGAGCGCTTCGGCCGTTACACCAAGACGCTGACCCCCGGCCTCAACATCATCAACCCGATCTTCGAGCGCATCGGCGCCAAGATGAACATGATGGAGCAGGTGCTGGATGTCCCGACGCAGGAAATCATCACCCGCGACAACGCCATCGTCGGTGTCGACGGCATCGCCTTCTATCAGATCCTGAATGCCGCCCAGGCGGCCTACCAGGTCGCTGGCCTGCAGAACGCCATCCTCAACCTGACCATGACCAACATTCGTACCGTCATGGGCTCGATGGACCTAGATGAATTGCTGTCCAACCGCGACGCCATCAACGAACGCCTGCTGCGCGTCGTCGACGAGGCCGCGCATCCATGGGGCATCAAGATCACCCGCGTCGAGATCAAGGACATCAACCCGCCCGCCAATCTGATCGAATCGATGGGCCGGCAGATGACCGCCGAGCGTAACAAGCGCGCCCAGATCCTCGCCGCCGAAGGCTTGAAGCAGTCGCAGATCCTCGAGGCCGAGGGCCGCAAGGAAGCCGCCTTCCGCGACGCCGAAGCGCGCGAGCGCTCGGCCGAGGCCGAAGCCAAGGCGACGCAGGTCGTGTCGGAGGCTATCGCCAAGGGCGACGTGCAGGCGCTCAACTACTTCATCGCGCAGAAATACACCGAGGCGCTGACCAAGATCGGCTCGGCCACCAACAGCAAGGTCGTGCTGATGCCGCTTGAGGCCTCCTCGCTGATCGGCACGCTTGGCGGCATCGGCGAAATCGCCAAGGAAGTCTTCAGGTCTGAAGGCACCGCCGGCTCGCAAAGACAGGCAGCGCGTCCGCCGGTGGTCCGCCCGAACGAAAACTGATGTCTGGAGCGGTTCATGGTTTCATGGAGACACAGAACCGCTCTCCCTTTGCTTTGACGCAATTCCGGACGGAAAGCCGTTTTCTGGAATTGCTCCAATAGGTGGGCATTATGATTGACCGTATCATTTCCGAACTCGGCCCCTGGAACTGGATGGTTCTGGGCTTCGTGCTCATTCTGATGGAGATCGTCGCGCCGGGCGTCTTCATGCTGTGGATCGGCATTGCCGCGCTCATCGTCGGCGCGGTGTCGCTGGCGATCTGGGACGCCGCTTTCTGGACCTGGCAGGTCCAGGTGCTGGTCTTCCTGGTGCTGTCGCTGATCTCGGCCTTCGTCGGCAGGAAACTGATGGCCGGCCGCCACGACGACGCCGACCAGCCGCTGCTCAACCGCCGCGGCGCGCAGATGGTCGGCAAGCTGGCGACGCTTTCAGAGCCGATCAAGAACGGCCGCGGCCGCATCAAGCTTGGCGACACGCTGTGGCGTGTGGCCGGTCCCGACCTGCCCGCAGGCACGCAAGTGCGCGTCATCAGCGCCGCCGATACCGATTTGGAACTTACGGTAGAAGCGGCCTGAGGTTGGACTGGTATGCGTTGAGATTCAGGCGGCGCCGATGCGCAGCAGATCGTGGAGGTGGACCAACCCGACCGGGCGTCCGCTCTCGACCACCATCAGGCTGGTGATGGCCGAGGTGTTGATCGTCTGCAGCGCCGTCGCCACCAGCGTCTCGGGCTCGGCCGTCTTCGGCTTCTTCGTCATCACCTGATCGACGCTCATCGACAGAAGATCGCTGCCGATGTGCCGGCGAATGTCGCCGTCGGTGATGATGCCGACCAGCGCGCCGTCAGCGCCGGTGATCGCCACGCAGCCAAAGCCTTTGCGCGACAGCTCGGCAATCGCTTCCTGCATGCCGGTGCCGGACGGGACCAGCGGCAGGCGGTCGCCGACATGCATGATCTCGCGCAACTGCATCAGGTTGGCGCCGAGCTGGCCGCCGGGGTGGAAGGTGCGGAAATGGTCCGGCGTGAAGCCGCGCGCTTCGAGCAGCGCGATCGCCAATGCATCGCCCATGACAAGCTGCAGCAAGGCCGACGTCGTCGGCGCCAGCCCATGCGGACAGGCCTCCGGCACGGCCGGCAGCAAAAGCACCACGTCGGCCGCGCGCGCCAGCGCAGAGCTTTCGCCCGAGGTTATGGCGATCAGTGGGATCGAAAAACGCCTGGAATAGGCGACGATGCCCATCAGTTCCTTGCTTTCGCCCGACCACGACATGGCGATGATGGCATCGTCCCGGCCGATCATGCCGAGATCGCCGTGATTGGCTTCCGCCGGATGGACGAAGAAGGCGGGCGTGCCGGTCGAGGCAAGCGTGGCGGCGATCTTGGAGCCGATATGGCCGCTCTTGCCGACGCCGGTGACGATGACGCGGCCTTCGATGTTGGAAATGAGCGCGATGGCGCGTGCAAACGGCTCGGCCAGTCCGTTTTCGAGCGCAGCGGCCAAAGCCGCCACACCAGCCTGTTCCGTCGCCACCGTTCTCAGCGCCGATTCGATCGCAGTCTGACCGTCCGGCTGCTTTCTTTCTGGGGACCCCGCATGCATGCCGCAAGCGATTAGCGCTTTGGCGCGTCCCTGTCCAACAGAATTGCCGCGAGGCGCGTTTCAGGAGCCTCGTAAAGCGGCTCTCTCAACCCTCCGTTAACCATCCGCATTTACGGTTCGGTAAGGATGGCGCGCCTGCGCCGCGCAAGCAGTGGTGACGATGTCCGGGGGCCAGCCTGAAACGAAATTCGGTCGAAAGGGCATTGCCGTCGCGGCACTGCTGCTGACAGCAAGCGCGCTTGCCTTGCTGCGGCCGGCGCCGGCCTTCTCCCAGGAGACCGAGCTGCGCGGCGAAGTCTCCGAATCGGCCATCCTTGCCGACCAGCAGCGCAAAGCCAGGCAGATGCGGGCGCAAGGTGCGCAGAACCAGACGCCGCCACCGGCGAGCCCGGCTCTGGACGCGCCGGCAGCCACCTATCAGACGGCAAGTCCGGGCGCCGTTCCGGATGATGACC
>JAEKLU010000215.1 GCA_019509685.1 Mesorhizobium sp.
CGATGACCACCAGCGCCACGGTGAGCAGCGCCAGCTGCGGATCGATCAGAACGGTGAGGTCGGCCGACAGGCCGGCAACGCCGAAGAACACCGGCATGAAGAGCGCGGTGATAATCCCACGCAATTGCCCTTCGATGTGGCGCGACAGGATCGGCGATTCACCGACCAGTATACCGGCGACGAAGGCGCCGAGCACCGTGTGGACGCCGATCAGGTCGGTGATCAGGGCCATGGCGCCCATGATGGCGAGGATGACGGTGATGACTGCATATTCGGAACGGAAAGTGTCGTTGGTCCAGCGGATGGCGTCGAAGACGATGCGGCGTCCAAGCGTGAAGGAAAACGCCATGAAGGCGGCGACGCCAAGAATGGTGAAGGCCAGGCTGCCGATCTCGACCTTGCCCTTGGTGGCGATGCCGATGGTGATGGCGATGATGACCCAGCCGATCGTGTCCTCGATGATGGCCGAGGAGACGATGACCTGGCCGAGGTCGCGACGCATGAAATTCATGTCGCGCACCACCATGGCGACGATCTTGACCGAGGAAATGGACAGCGCCGTGCCGAGGAACAGCCCGGCGACGATGCGTTCGCTGCCGGCCGCAAGCAGCGTGTCCGGCATGAACAACGCGGCAATGAAGCCGAGCACGAAAGGCACCGCCACGCCGGCGGCGGAGATCGAGAAACAGGCACGGCCGACGCGGCGCACGAGCCTGAGGTCCGTTTCCATGCCGGTGAGCAGCAGGAGCATCAGCACGCCGAGCTGGGCGACGGCGTTGATCATCGACTTCTGCGACGGATCGTCGGCAAAGACCAGCCGCTCGGCCGCCGGCCAGAGCCAGCCGAGCAGCGAGGGCCCAAGCAGGATGCCGCCGATCAGCTGACCCATCACCGCCGGCTGGCCGAGACTTTCCAGTATCTCGCCGATGCCGCGACCGACGACCAGAAGCAGGATGAGCTCGAGCACGAAAACGCCTTCGGCGGACATCCCGGTTTTTCCGGCGGCGAAGGCGACGGCGGGCATCAAGAGAAGCGCGATGGCGGCAGAAGCGACCGACCAGCGCCGACTGAGTATGTTAGACAAGCCATCTCCCCTCGATTTCGGGTCATAAACGGTTTGGCCTGCGGTTCGGTTGCACGACGTCGAGGCGCCCCGCATCCCTAAAATTCTAATCAAATGCCGTCGCCCTTGTTTGCTTCCCGGTAAAGCGACTCGACGATGTTGCCGGCCAAGGCGGGGCAATAAGGAGAAGCTAATGAAAAGCGACTTTGCCGCCGCCCATCTGCATCTGGATCGGGCCTGCCACTATTTGCGCGGCGACGACGAAGTGAGCCGCGCCGCCCTTGCCGCGCTCGACCTGGTGATCGAGGCGGTCGCGGCCGCTCAATATGCCCGTCCGACAGCCGACGTGGTGCCGTTTCCCCGCCCGTCGAAGGGCCCGCTGCCACCCCTTGCCTCCTGACTTATCCGCCTGAAAAGGCGGGAACATTTTGCTCTTCCGCACGTTGATGGTCTGGGGCGTGGCCGGTGTGTTTCAACCGGCCACGGCGGGAGGCGCGTGGCGGCAGATGGCCCAGACGAAATCCGCGAAGTCAACCAAGACGACAGCACCTGTTACGTCTACCGGGGCGGCTACACCGGCAACATCCACCGAGGCGGCAGCGCCGCCGCGAGCCTCCGATACGCTGGCGCTGAAACTCACCTCCGCCGAATTCACCACCACGCTGTCGCATTTCCACCGCGCCGAGATCGCGCGCATGGCCGGCTGGCGCGACCGGCTCGACCGCACCAGCAATTGGGCGATCACCGTGGTGGCGGCGATGCTTTCGGTGTCGCTGTCGACGCCGAGCGCGCATCACGGCGTGCTGCTCTTCGCCATGCTTTTGATCACGCTGTTGTTGTGGATCGAGGCGCGGCGCTATCGCTTCTTCGATGTCTACCGTGCCCGCGTGCGCCAGTTCGAGCGCTATTATTTCGCGCAGGTGTTTTCGCCGCAGCCCGACTACGCCTCGAACTGGCTGGCCATTGTCGGCGAAGGCCTGCGCTCGCCGCGTTTCCTGATCACGCAGCGGGCGGCGCTGATCCGGCGGCTCAGGCGCAACTACATCTTCATGTACACGATCCTGATGCTTGCCTGGGTGCTGAAGATCACCACGCCAAGCCTGACCCGCGACGGCTCGCCGCTCGGCTTGAGCGCCTCGCTCATCGATACGTTTCGGGTGGCGACGCTCGGCCCCATCCCGGGTGTCGTCGTGGTGTGCGGCGTGGTGCTCTGCTATCTGGCGCTCGTCGCCGCCGCCTTCCTGGTGCGCGCCGACGATGGCGAGCTCTCGTTCGGCGACGTGCATGTGTGAGGGAGCAGTGAGTGGTCGGTAGTGAGTAGTGAAATGGGGACACCGCGCGAAAGCGGGCATCCCCAGCCTCCTGCCTATTCACTATTCACTATTCACTATTCACTACTCACCACTCACTCCTCACTCCCGCAGCTCCACACGATATTCTCCCTCCGGCGCCAAGTTCCGGTTGACCCCTTCCTGTGGCGCGGCGACTATCGTCGCGGCAGGCGGTTCACGCTTTGAATCACCGAGCCGGCCCAAGTAGCTGTTTTTGGAGGACATCGCATGGACGACACCGACCAATGGCGCAACATGGCGAGCGCGCCGCGGGACGGCAGCCGCATCCTGGTGACGGTGCGCTCGTCCGAACAGGGACCGGCCGAGGTCGACATGGCGTATTGGTCGCGCGCCGACCAGTTCGGCCCGGAAGGCTGGCGGGCTTCCGATTCCTCGCCCGGCCGCATCGTCGAATATGCCGAGCCGGAGCTCAGGTGCTGGATGGCGCTGCCGTCGGCCGGCCGCGCGTCGCTACCGAGCCCTTGGGAAGGCGACGACGTGTCGTTGCTCGACGGCTCGGGAATCTGACGCGGATTTTTCAGCTTTGATAATCTCACCATGGACACGAGGCCAGCGTGCCCATGGCGAAACATTTAGAATTGCTTCTAGTTGCAGGCCGGCTTGGCGGCGTTGCAGGCATCGACCAGCTCGGCCGGCGGATCCTTGTGGAAGACGGTCTTGTAGGATTCCAGCACGTTCGACTGCACCACCGGCAGCGACTGCACCCCGACCCAGGCCGGCGTCGGCTGACCGATCAGCGCCTTCATCATGGCCAGCGCCTCGGCCACGCCCTGGTCATAGGGACGCTGCGAGCCGGTCGCCTTGAGCGGACCGCCCTTGGCGATCTCGATCGCCGACTGCAGGCCGAGATCGACCGTGGTGATCGGGATATCGATGCTCTGCGCGCGCATCGACGACAGCGTGTCCAGCGCCGGCTGGTCCCAGACTGCGAACACGCCCTTGACGTCGGGATTGCCGGTGAGGAAGTCGCCGGCGATCTGCGACACTTTCGAAGGATCGGTGAAGTCGACCTGCTTCAGGACGATATCGGGCCGGTTCTTCTTCATCCACTCGCTGACGCCCTTGGTGCGCTCGTTGGTGGAAAAATAGTCGACGCCGAAATTGACCAGCCCGATCGTGCCGCCCTTGGGCATGCAGGAGGCCAGGATCGTTGCCGCGATCTGGCCATTGCCCTGGCTGTCGGCCGAGATCATCGAGGCAAAATCCTTCGGCGATGAGAGGCCAACCGGGATAGAGTCCATGAACACCAGCTTGATGCCGGCCTCGCCCACCTTCTTGTAGGTCGGCGCGGTGGCGGTGAAATCGACCGGGATCGAGATGATGCCGTCCGGATGCTGCTGTATGGTGTTCTCGATATCGGCGATCTGCTTGTCGACCTGATATTCGGCTGACGCCACGCCGGTAACGGTGACGCCGTATTTGGCCAGCGTTTCGCTTATGCCCGCCACTTGCAGCTGCGACCAGTCGAGGTTCACCGTCTGCATGGAAATGCCGACCTTGAACTTGCCGGCCTTGACCTTGGCGGCCTCGTCGTCGGTCAGTTTCAATTCATCGGGCGAGGCTGCCTTCTCGCCATGCGGACCTTGCCCGACGATGCCTTTGGGCCCGAGCGTGGCCAGATCGACGCTCTTGACGCAGCCTTCGGCGGTCTGCGCCATACCAATCGATGTCGAAAGGGCGATCGCGCTGACGGCGATGCCGATGGAACCCAGTATTGCGAGCTTTCTCATGATTCTCCTCCGTTTGGTTGTTTGACGTCCCTGCTGAATGCTTTGCCGCCCCCCTCGCCCCTACCTCCTTGTGAATGCGACGGCGGCGACGATGATTGCTCCCTTGATGACTAGCTGTAGCGAGGAACTGACGCCGAGCAGCACCAGTCCGTTGTTGAGCGTGCCGATGATCAGGCTGCCGAGCAGCGTGCCGAGCACGAAGCCACGCCCGCCGAACAGGCTGCAGCCGCCGAGGATGACCGAGGCGATGACATCGAGCTCCATGCCCTGGACGACGTCCGGACGCGCGGCATGCGAGCGCGCCGACAGGATGAGCGAGGCAAGCCCGGCCAGCGTGCCGGTGATGACGAAGGCCAGCGTCGTCACTTGGCGGATATGGACGCCGGAATAAAGCGCGGCGGTCGGGTTGCCGCCGGCGGCGTAGATGCGCCGTCCGTAGACGCTGTAATGCAGGAGCAGGATGCCGCCGACGGTGACCGTCAGCGTCCACAGGATCGGCGCCGGCACGCCGAGCACCGAGCCCTCGCCGAAAATCTTGAAGTAGTATTCGTTGGTGATGATCACCGGCTTGGTGTTGGTGACCATCAACGCCAGACCGCGCGCCGCGCTCAAGGACCCCAGCGTGACCAGGAAGGACGGTATCTCCAGCCTGGTGGTCAGCAGCCCGTTGATCAGCCCGATCAGCGCGCCCGTCGCCAGCCCGGCCAGCGCGCCGAAGGCCCAGTTGTTGAAGACGAAACTCATGGCCAGCGATGCCGCCATGCCCGACAGCGCCAGCGTCGAGGCGACCGAAAGGTCGATCTGTCTGGCGATGATGACGAAGGTCATGCCGACGGCAATGATCGAGACCAGCGCCGTCTGCCGGCCGATGTTGAGGAAGTTGTCGATCGACAGGAACCATGGCGAGGCCAGGCTGAAGACGACCAGCATGATGAGGAAGGCGACGTAGAGCATATAGGGCCGCTCGCCCTTGATGAGATGCTGGAGCAGCGAGCGCCCATGGCTCGCGCGGGCCGGCTGGGCGGCGGTTTGGGTATCGCTCATGCGGCGTGCTCTTCAAAAGACTGCGAAAGCTGGATCAGATGATGGAGGTCCTCGGCGCTGCCGATTTCGGCGCGGGCGATGGTCTTGACGATGTGGCCGTCGACGACGATCGAGACGCGGTCGCAAAGCTGCACCA
>JAEKLU010000216.1 GCA_019509685.1 Mesorhizobium sp.
CGTCCTTGTGCATCTCCATCTCGTCCAGCCCGTATTCCAGGCTGTAGGCGACGCGTACCGTCTCGTAAGGCAGCTTGCCCTTCTTGCGGATCGGCACGAAACCGGCCGAAAGCTGGTGCGCGACCGCACCGCCGAGGATGAAGCCGCGTGCCTCGATGCCGGCGATCTTGTCGATCTTCTGGCCGGCATAGGGATGCACCAGTTCATCGATGGCGCGGCGGAAGGCGCGCGCATTGCCGAGCAGCGTGGTGATGTCGCGAAACAGGATGCCGGGCTTGGGGTAGTCCGGGATGGTGCGGATCGAGGCGAGCAGCGTGTCTTCGAGCGAGGATTTCATGGGCCGAACTTACCTGAATCGGAGATTGTTGCGCGACAATTGTTCGATCGAACTGCAGCCCATCAGCTTCATGCCGCGCTCGATCTCGACCCGCATCTGCCCGAGCGCCCGTTCGACGCCCGGTTGCCCGGCCGCCGCAAGCGGAAACAGATAGTAGCGCCCGACACCGACGGCCTTGGCGCCGAGCGACAATGCCTTGAGCACATGCGTGCCGCGCTGCACGCCGCCATCCATGATGACGTCTATTTCGTCGCCGACCGCATCGACGATCTCGGCCAATTGGTCGAACGCCGCCCTTGAGCCGTCGAGCTGCCGGCCGCCATGGTTGGACACCACGATGCCGCTGCAGCCGATATCGACGGCGCGCCGGGCGTCCTCGACCGACATGATGCCCTTGAGACAGAACGGGCCGGACCACAGCTTGACCATCTCGGCGACGTCGTCCCACGTCATCGACGGATCGAGCATCTCGGTGAAGTAGCGGCTGATCGACATGGTGCCGCCGCCCATGTCGACATGCTCGTCGAGCTGCGGCAGCTTGAAGCCCTCATGCGTGAAATAGTTCAACGCCCAGGCCGGCTTGATGGCGAACTGCAGCATTCCGGCGAGATTGAGCTTGAAGGGAATGGCAAAGCCGGTGCGCTTGTCGCGCTCGCGGTTTCCACCGGTGATGCTGTCGACGGTCAGCATCATCACTTCGACGCCGACCGCCTTTGCCCGCTGCATCATCGCCCGGTTGAGGCCGCGATCCTTGTGGAAGTAGAACTGGTAGACCTGCGGGCCGCTGCTGATCCGGCGCACCTCCTCGAGGCTGACCGTGCCGAGCGAGGAAACCCCGAACATGGTGCCGTACTTGGCCGAGGCGTTGGCCACCGCGCGCTCGCCCTGATGGTGGAACAGCCGCTGCAAGGCCGTCGGCGAGCAATAGACGGGCATCGCCAGCTTCTGGCCCATCACGGTCACCGACATGTCGATCTCGCTCACACCGCGCAGCACGTTGGGAACCAGGTCGCAGCTCTCGAAACTCTCGGTGTTGCGGCGATGGGTGACTTCGTCGTCCGCCGCGCCGTCGATGTAGTCGAAGATCGGCCCGGGCAAATTTTGCCGCGCCATGCGCCGGAAATCGGAAAAGTTGTGACAGTCGCTGAGCCGCATCATCGAATTCCAGACGCTCTAACAGGCGGATATCTTTGCCGCCCTTCATGCGTCGTATCAATCCAATGCCCACCTGCCAACGGACTATTTACCAGGGTGCCGGCAAGCACAGGCGCAGACATGAAAAGGGGCGCCTTAAGCGCCCCTCGATCGATAGCTGGCGGGGAAGGCTTACATGCCCAGATCGCCGCGCAACTCGGCCCTGGCCACGTCATACTCGGCCTTGAAGTCATCGCGGTTGAGCAGCACAGCGGCAATGACGCTGCCGGAAATCTTGCCCATCTCGACGTCGGACGGATAATGGATACCGCCGACCACCCGGTTGTGGGCGTATTCGGCGGCGCGCGCCATGATCTCGGCACGCTTCTCCGGAACCATATCGGCGAGGATAATGCCCATCATGGTGCCGACGGTGGCGTGTCCGGATGGCCAGGAACCGGAGCTCGACAGCTTGACCGCCGGCTTGACCAGGTCGCTGAGCTGGTGTGGACGCGGGCGCTTCCAGACATCCTTGGCCGGATCGACAACGGCGCCTTCTGTCTCGACCACGCGGTCGAAGAAGGCGCTGAATTTCGGCAGCTTATCCTTGGTGAAATTCGGACCCATCACGTCTGCGAAGCGCCAGACATTCTCCTCGGCGTCGGCGACCGCGCGGGCTTCCATCTCGGGCGTGCGCGTCACTTGCAGCGTCAACACTTCGCCGAGTTCGGCCTTGGTCTGAGCCGAATCGTTGGCCGGCGGCGGCGGCAGGATCATCGTCAGGTCGACATCCTTGTTGGTCACGAATGGTTTGGCGTCTTCGGCCTGGGCAGCGGAGCCGACGACCAGCAGCAGCAGGCCAGCCGCCAGCGATGCATATTTCTTCATGGGCGCAATCCTTTGTTGGAATGCCGCAGGATCGCCAGATGCGATGACGCCCATGTGACGGGTCAGCCGCAGAAATGCAAAAAGGGCGCCTCGCGGCGCCCTTCGAAATTTCCAGCCAATCGCCGCTCAATGCGCGACGTCGGCCCACACCCGGCGCTTGGTGAGATAGACCAGGATGCCGAACGCCAACAGGAAAATCAGCACTCGGGAGCCGGTCTTCTTGCGCTCTTCCATATGCGGCTCGGCAGCCCACGCCAGGAAGGTAGCCACGTCGCGGGAATACTGGTCGACCGTCTGCGGTGCGCCGTCATCATAGGTCACCTGGCCGTCGGAGAGCGGCTTGGGCATCTTCAGCGACACGCCCGACATGAAGTACGGGTTGTAGTGCGTGCCCTCGGGGATGACCATGCCGGCAGGCGGGGTCTTGTCGTAGCCGGTCAGCAGCGAATGGATGTAGTCGGGTCCGCCCGCGTCGTACTGGGTGAAGATGTCGAAGACGAATTGCGGAAAGCCGCGCTCGACGCCGCGCGCCTTGGCCAGCAGCGACATGTCGGGCGGAGCCGCGCCGCCATTGGCGGCCGCGGCGGCCTCGGTGTTCGGGAACGGCGCCGGGAAATAGTCCGACGGCTTGCCGGGACGGTCGAACATGTCGCCGGCATCGTTGGGGCCGTCATGGATGGTGTAGGTCGCCGCCAGCGACTTGATCTGTGCTTCCGAATAGCCAAGGCCCGTTGCGCCTTCCAGCGTGCGGAAGGCCACCAGGTTCATCGAATGGCAGGCCGAGCAGACTTCCTTGTAGACCTTCAGACCGCGCTGCAGCTGACCCTTGTCATAGGTGCCGAACGGGCCGGTGAAGCTCCAGCTCATCTCCTTCGGCTCATTGATCGGGAAATGCGTCGGCGCGGCCGCGTTGTGTTCCTCTTCGGCGGCGATTGCCGCGGTGCCGGCAGCCATAAGGCCGATCAGCGCCAGCGAGGTGAGAATCTTCTTCATGCCAAATCCCCTTAGATTCTCTACCGCTCAGCCCTTGGTCTGTGGTGCGGCCGTGGCGCCCGCCGGATGCCCGCTGCCGCCCTTGTTCTTCTCCAGCACCGCCTCGGTGATCGAGTTCGGCAGCCTACGCGGCGTTTCGATCAGGCCGAGCACCGGCATGATGATCAGGAAGAAGGCGAAGTAGAACAGCGTCGCCATCTGCGCCATGAACACGTAAGCCCCTTCCGCCGGCTGCGAACCCAGCCATCCGAGCAGGATGGCGTCGGCGACGAACAGCCAGAAGAACAGCTTGTACCAGGGGCGGTAGACCGCCGAGCGCACCTTGGAGGTGTCGAGCCACGGCACCAGGAACAGCATGACGATGGCGCCGAACATGCACAGCACGCCGCCGAGCTTGGAGTTGATCGGCCCAACGTTGAAGGTGATGGCGCGCAGGATCGCGTAGAACGGCAGGAAGTACCATTCCGGCACGATATGGGCCGGCGTCTTCAGCGGGTTGGCGACGATATAATTGTCGGCATGGCCGAGATAGTTCGGCAGGAAGAAGATGAAATAGGCGAAGATGAACAGGAACACGATCATGCCGAACGCGTCCTTGATGGTCGCGTAGGGCGTGAAGGCGACGGTGTCGGTCTTCGACTTGACCTCGATGCCGGTCGGGTTCGACTGGCCGACGACGTGCAGCGCCCAGACGTGCAGCACGACGACGCCGGCAATCATGAACGGCAACAGGTAATGCAACGCAAAGAAGCGGTTCAGCGTCGGATCGTCGACGGCGAAGCCGCCGAGCAGCAGCTGCTGGATCCAGTTGCCGACCAGCGGGATGGCGCTGAAGAAGCCGGTGATGACGGTGGCGCCCCAGAAGCTCATCTGACCCCAGGGCAGCACATAACCCATGAAACCGGTGGCCATCATCAGCAGATAGATGATGCAGCCGAGGATCCAGAGCAGCTCGCGCGGCGCCTTGTAGGAGCCGTAGAACAACCCGCGGAAGATATGGAGATAAACCGCGATGAAGAAGAACGAGGCGCCGTTGGCATGCATATAGCGCAACAGCCAGCCGGAGTTGACGTCGCGCATGATCTTCTCGACCGAATCGAAGGCGAGATTGGTGTCTGGCGTGTAGTGCATCGCCAGCACGATGCCGGTCAGGATCTGCGCCACCAGCATGATCGACAGGATGCCGCCGAACGTCCACATGTAGTTGAGGTTGCGCGGCACCGGATAGGCGACGAAGCTGTCATAGATCAGCCGCGGCAGCGGCATGCGCGCGTCGAACCAGCGCTCGATACCGGTCTTGGGCGTATAGGTCGAGTGTCCCTCGCTCATCGAAATATCCCCTGCCTCAACCGATAAGGATTTTGGTATCGGAAATGAATTTGAATACCGGGATCGCCATGTTCTCGGGCGCCGGGCCTTTGCGGATACGGCCGGCCGTATCGTATTGCGAGCCATGGCACGGGCAGAACCAGCCGCCGAAATCGCCTTCCTGGCCGAGCGGGATACAGCCCAGATGCGTGCACACCTGCACCATCACCATCCAGGCTTCCTTGCCGGGCGTGGTGCGGTTGGCGTCGGTCGCCGGCGCATCGGAGGGCAGATTGGCGTTGCGCGCGATCGGGTCCTTGAGATCGGCGAGATTGACGGCTTCGCCGTCCTTCATTTCCTTGTCGGTGCGGTTGCGCACCACGACCGGCTTGCCGCGCCACTTGACGATCAGCGAGCTGCCGGGCTGCAGCGAGGCGACATCGACCTCGACCGAGGCCAGCGCCAGCGTCGAGGCGTCAGGGCGCATCTGGTCGATGAACGGCCAAGCGACTGCCCCAGCGCCGACAACGGCGGCCATGCCGGTGGCTACATAGAGGAAATCGCGACGGTTGGGATCGTGGATGTCGGTTGCGCTCACGGGTGCCTGATCCTTTCGCCTCTTCCTTACCGGAGGCCGAGCCTTGT
>JAEKLU010000390.1 GCA_019509685.1 Mesorhizobium sp.
GCGCTCGCCGCCAGCGAGGCGACGGCATAGCCGAACAGGATGACGGCAAGGCGCACGATGTAGGTGACCAGGCGGCCCATCACGGATCCCGCTGCTTGAGCTGACCGGACCCACGCCCAGCCAGAAGCCAGTAGACCCAACCGGCAGCGGTGCCGGCGGTGGCCAGGAAACCGAGGAAGCCAGGATTGAAAACAAATCCTCCCGCCGAGCCCGGGACCAAAACACCAAAGGCGATGGACGTGATCGCACCCGTGGCCGCGAAGTAGAACCATCCCTGAAGCGATCGCCATTCGGCGAGAACGATGGCAGGGCCGACGACCAGCAGCGCGCAGACCGCCACGGTCAACACGGCGAGCGGAAAGGACCCCAGCCAGTCGAAGGTGAAAACCAGGGACCAGTTGCCGTATTCGATCCCTTCCAGAAGCGTGATCAGCAGGACTGGCACCAGGATGGAGGTCAGCACGGCGGCGACATAACCGACCGCTATGATGGCGAAACGCTTGAGCCCGGCGACGAGACGGTTCACGCCTCGCCGTGCCCCGCGATCATCATGGCTTCCAGCGCCAGCCGGTCGACCTTGCGCATGCGCTCCGATTCCGACTTTAGCTGGCCGCAGGCGGCAAGGATGTCGCGGCCGCGCGGCGTGCGGATCGGCGAGGCATAGCCGGCATTGTTGATGTAGTCGGCGAACTTCTCGATCGTCTCCCAGTCCGAGCATTGGTAGTTGGTGCCCGGCCACGGGTTGAACGGGATCAGGTTTATCTTGGCCGGAATCCCCTTGAGCAGCTTGATCAGCCCCTTGGCGTCCTCGATGGAATCGTTGACGTCCTTCAGCATCACATATTCGAAGGTGATGCGCTTGGCGTTGGAGAGGCCGGGATAGGCGCGGCAGGCGGCGATCAGTTCCTTCAGCGGATATTTCTTGTTGATCGGCACCAGAAGGTCGCGCAGATCGTCGTTGGTCGCGTGCAGCGAGATCGCCAGCATGACACCGATCTCCTCGCCGGTGCGGAAAATCTCGGGCACGACGCCCGAGGTCGACAGCGTGATGCGACGCTTGGACAGGGACAGGCCGTCGCCGTCGGAGGCGATCAGCAGCGCCTTCTTCACCGCCTCGAAATTATAGAGCGGCTCGCCCATGCCCATCATGACGATGTTGGACACTTTCCGGCCCTCGGCCGGCACGATGGCGCCATCCGGCGTGTCGCGGTCGGGGAAGTCGCCGAGCCGGTCGCGCGCGGTGAGCAACTGCGCCAGGATTTCTTCGGCGGTCAGGTTGCGCACCAGCTTCTGCGTGCCGGTGTGGCAGAACGAACAGGTCAGCGTGCAACCGACCTGCGAGGAGATGCAGAGCGTGCCGCGGCCTTCCTCGGGAATATAGACGGTCTCGATCTCGACCGGCCTGCCGGCGCCGCGCGGCGGAAAGCGAAACAGCCACTTTCGCGTGCCGTCGGC
>JAEKLU010000391.1 GCA_019509685.1 Mesorhizobium sp.
CCGGAAGCCACCATTCTCGGCTCGGCCTGACCTGAATCTCGACATGCCCAGGTCCATTCGGGCGAGATGACTGTCGGCTTCTGTCGGCAGCCCTTGGCTAGCTGTTCGATAACAGCTTGACCCGCCGCCGCCGGTCGGGCATCGAACCGGCTCAAATTCGCCGCCGTCTTCCGCGAGTCGCGGCAGAGAACCAATCTTTGGAGAAAAACATGGCCGACGATATCGCCGAGACCAGCCAGACTGTTGCCGCCGGCCAGCTGCGTGCCCTCATCGAGCGCATCGAGCGGCTCGAGGAAGAAAAGAAGACGATCGCCGACGACATCAAGGAAGTGTTCGCCGAGGCCAAGGGCACCGGCTTCGACACCAAGGCGATCCGCACCATCATCCGCCTGCGCAAGAAGGACCAGGCCGAGCGCCAGGAAGAGGACGCCATCCTCGATCTGTACATGGCCGCACTCGGAATGGTCTAGACTAACCGCCCGGTACCCTTGCGGTGGCCGGAGATACGGTTTGAACCATGAGCGAATTCGACTTCGGCGGTCGCCGCGCCTCGGAATTCCGCCATCGCGGCTTCTGGACGCTGTTCGCTGAACGGCATCCTGAGGAAAGAGCCCGGCTGGCGCGGCGCGGACCCTGGTTCTGGCAGCGCGGGCTGCCCGACTTCGCCCTGGTCCTTTCCATGTATGTCGCGCCGGCGCAGAACCATGTCGGCGTCTTCTTCGGCCGCAACGAGAAGTACGGCGCCACGCAAAGCTGGTCGCGGCTGAAGCCGTTCCAGCCGGCGATCGAAGACAGGTTGAGGCTCCGGCCGGAGCAGAGCTGCCAGGGCCTCGGCATCAATTCGATGTGGCGGGTGAACTGCTTTGCCGAGGACAACTGGCCGGCCATGGCCGACTGGCTGGTGACGGAATGCTCGCGTTTCGAACGCGCCGTCACCGAGGTGCTGGGACAGAGCAAGATATGATATCAGCCGTCGGGTCGTTCTTCCGCTCGCGCTGGCACGGTGCCGTGTCGCTCGATCGGCTGTTCTGGCGCGACATGATTGTCGTCGGCACCGCCATCAACATCGCATCGTCGGTGGCCGCGCTGATCATGCTCGGGCTGAAATTGCCGCTGGCGCCGGTTCTGGCGGTGCATTTTTCGCCGGTGCCCTACGACATCTTCCTGACCCTTGCGGTCTGGCGAACGGCAGAAAAGGCCGGCGGCGCCAAGGCCTCGGCGATGATGCTCGGATCCGCGCTTTGGCTGATCCTGACGGCTATTGTCTGAAGCCGGGGCCAACGAAAAAAGGCGGCCGAAGCCGCCCTTTGTAGAATGATCGCCGGGCTGTGGCCTAGGCCGCCGGCTCGAATTTCAGCGCAACGCCGTTGATGCAATAGCGCAGGCCGGTCGGCGGCGGGCCGTCGTCGAAGACATGGCCAAGATGGCTGCCGCAGCGCGAGCAGTGGCATT
>JAEKLU010000217.1 GCA_019509685.1 Mesorhizobium sp.
AATACCGCCTCGGTTTCCTGCTGCTCAGGGGCAATGATGTCTTCTATGGCGATTTCGCCCGAGAACTCGACCTGGCGGTCTCGCGGTCGCAACGCTTCCGCGGCGTCGCGACGATCGACTTCGCCGCCTCGCTGGCGCCCGACGAGATCGCCGCGCAGATGCGAAAGCTGGCGGCCAGATCCAGGGCTATCGCCGTTGTCGGCCCGGATCACCCGACGCTGACGGCGGCCGTCGAGGCGTTGAAGGCGAAGGACCAGCCGGTCTTCTCGCTGCTGTCGGATTTTGCCGCCGGCATCCGCGAAGGCTATGTCGGGCTGGACAATCGCAAGGTCGGCCGCAGCGCTGCCTGGATGATCGCCAAGGCGGCGAAAAAACCAGGCAAGGTCGCGCTCTTTGTCGGCAGCCATCGCTTCCACGGCCATGAATTGCGCGAGATCGGTTTTCGATCCTTCTTCCGCGAGCATGCGCCGGACTTCACCGTGATGGAGACGCTGGTCAACCTCGAGGCCAACGACGTGACCCACGATGCCATGCTCGATCTTCTGGCGCGACATCCCGATCTCGCCGGCTGCTATGTTGCCGGTGGCGGCATGGAAGGCGCGGTCTCCGCGCTGAGGGCGGCGAGCCCGGCGCAGATGCCGGTCGTCATCTGCAACGAGATCAACGCCGTGTCGCGCGCCGCACTTGCCGACAACATCCTCACCATGGTGATCTCGACCCCGCTGGCGGCGCTCTGCCGGGAACTCGTGGCGCTGATGGCGCACGCCATCGAGAGCGGCGCGGCCAACGCGCCCGGCCAGACTTTCCTGCCCTTCGACATCTTTCTTCCGGAAAACATCTAACGTCCGAGACGACGAAATGATGTGATCCATCAGATGATGGATTTCTGTCATGCTTGTGCTGTCGGAAAATCTTGCCAGACGGCGCGCGTTCGCCCGACCAGTGTCCGACGCTGCGTTGGTCGGCGATGAAATTCCGGCATGTGCATTCCGAATCGCCCTTGACGTCTCCAAGCGAAATGGAATAAATATTTCATGAGCTAGGCATTTTGGTTCTTTCGTTCCGGAACGTCTGTTTCAAACAGGGGCTTGGCGTTCCATCGCGCCTTCGGAGCGAAATGGCCGCAGGGAGAGATTCTCCGGGCAAACCGGGGATTCCGGTTCAATGGGTGCAGCCGGACACCAAGTGGAGGAGACATAAAATGAAGAAACTGCTTTTGGGCGTAGCGCTTTCGGCGCTGATGTGCTCATCGGCCTTCGCCGCCAAGATCGGCGTCTCGATGGCCAAGTTCGACGACAACTTCCTGACCGTGCTGCGCAACGGCATGATCGAGCAAGCCAAGGGCATGAGCGGCGTGGAGCTGCAGGTCGAGGACGCGCAGAACGACGTCGCCAAGCAGCTTGACCAGATCAAGAATTTCGCCGCTTCGGGCGTCGACGCCATCATCGTCAATCCCGTCGACACCTCTGCCACGCAGGCGATGTCTGACGCCGCCGCGGCCGCCAAGATCCCGCTGGTCTACGTCAATCGCGAGCCGGTCAATGTGAACACGCTGCCCGACAATCAGGCGTTCGTCGCTTCGAACGAAGCCGATTCCGGCACGCTCGAGACCAAGGAAGTCTGCCGCCTGTTCAAGGAAGCCGGCAAGAAGGAGGCCAATGTCTATGTCATCATGGGCGAGCTTTCCAACCAGGCCGCGGTGCAGCGCACCAAGGACATCGACGAAGTCATCGCCACGCCGGACTGCAGCTTCATCAAGATCATCGACAAGCAGACCTCGAACTGGAACCGTGACGAGGCGCAGAACCTGATGACCAACTGGCTGTCGACCGGCAAGAAGTTCGACGGCGTCATCGCCAACAACGATGAAAGTGCCATCGGCGCCATCCAGGCGATGAAGGCCGCCAACATCGACATGAAGTCGGTCGTCGTCGGCGGCGTCGACGCCACCCAGGACGCTCTGGCGGCCATGCAGGCGGGTGACCTCGACGCAACGGTCTTCCAGGACGCGGCCGGCCAGGGCGCGGGTGCGCTGGATGCAGCATTGAAGCTCTCCAAGGGCGAGAAGGTCGAGCACAAGGTCTATGTGCCCTTCCAGCTCGTCACGCCGGCCAACATCGACAAGTTCCTGAAGAAGAACTGAGGCCTGCGCTTCGCCGTTTGCGTGAAACGGCGAACCGCTCTGACGGGGCGGCGCATCGACCAGGAACAATAGCGCCGCTCCCTATCCTCGCCGCCCGAACGGGCGGGAGGGCAGGTGCGGCCTGACGGAGGAAAAGACGTGGCACAGACATCTCATGGCGTCGGCGGTCTTACCTACGATGCGAAGAAGCGTGCATGGCCGGCCGAGGTCAATGTGTTGCTGGCGCTGGTCATTCTCGTCGTCATCTTCGAACTGATCGGCCGCATCTTCCTCGGCGACAGCTTCCTGTTCAACACGCGCAGCGACGTCAGTGGTCTCTTCAACGAGGCGCGCCTGCAGATCATCATCCTGCAGGTGTCGATCGTCGGCATCATCGCCATCGGCGTCACCCAAGTCATTATATCGGGCGGCATCGACCTGTCCTCGGGTTCGATCGTCGGCGCCACGGCGATGATCGCCATGAGCTTCGCTCAGGTGGCGACCGTCAACGGCAACCCCAACCCCAAGGCGATGTTCCTGGCCCAGGGCTGGACCGATCTGCCGGTGATCGTTCCGGTGCTGGTCGCGATCGCCTGCGGCCTGTTCGCCGGCCTGATCAACGGCGCCTTGATCGCCTACACGCGCATTCCGCCCTTCATCGCCACGCTCGGCATGATGGTGACGGCGCGCGGCATTGCCAAATGGTGGTCCAAGGGCCAGCCGATCTCTTTTCCGACCGACAGCTTCGCGGCGATCGGCAAGGGCCTGATGCCGGTCATCATCTTCATCTCGCTGGCCATCCTGTTCCAGCTCATCTTGTCCTACACGCGATACGGCAAGCACTGCTACGCCATCGGCTCGAACGAGGATGCCGCGCGCATGTCCGGCATCAAGATCGCCAACCACAAGATCCTCGTCTACGTCATTGCCGGCATCCTTGCCGCTTTAGCCGCCGTCGTGCTCTCCTCCAAGAACCTGACCGCCCAGTCCGGCATGGGCGTGATGTACGAGCTCGACGCCATCGCCATGGCGGTCATCGGCGGCGTCTCGTTGTCGGGCGGCCGCGGCTCGATCATCGGCACGGTGATCGGCTCGCTGATCTTCGGCGTCATCATTTCCGGCTTCACCTTCCTGCGCCTCGACGCCTACTATCAGGAGATGGTCAAGGGCGTGATCATCGTCGGCGCGGTCGTTCTCGACCAATGGCGTCAACGCATGCGGGCATTGAGGGCTTGACCATGTCAGACATCGTCCTGAAGACCGAAAACCTCACCAAGCGCTATGGCGGCGTGCATGCGCTGGAAGGCGCGAATTTCGAGCTGCGCAAGGGCGAGCATGTCGCCATCATGGGCGACAACGGCGCCGGCAAATCGACCTTCGTGCGCCAGATCACCGCCGTCGAGCAACGCACCAGCGGCCAGGTCTGGTTCGACGGCAAGGAGGTCAACTTCGCCGGTCCGATCGAGGCGCGCGAGGCGGGCATCGAGACCGTGTTCCAGAACCTCGCCCTGGCCGACGATCTCGACGTGCCGTCAAACCTCTTTCTCGGCCGCGAAAAGGTGCTGTTCAATCTCGGACCGTTCTCGATCCTCGACCGCAAATATATGCGCAAGGCGACCGAGGCGGCGCTGGTGCGCACGGCGGTGAAGATTCCCAACCTGTCGAGCACCATCCGCCACATGTCCGGCGGCCAGCGCCAATGCGTGGCGATCGCCAGGACGGCGACCTTCGCTTCCAAGCTGATCATCATGGACGAGCCGACGGCCGCACTTGGCGTGCAGGAGACGGCGCAGGTCGAAAACATCATCCGCACGCTGAAGGCGAATGGCGAGCCGCTGATCCTGATCAGCCACAACATGCGCCAGGTGTTCGACCTTTGCGACCGCATCGTCGTCTTCCGGCGCGGCCGCATCGTTGCCAATCTGCGCAAGCAGGATACCGACGGCAACGACATCGTCTCCTACATCACCGGCGCCAAGACCGGGGAGGCGGAGCTGGCGGCCTAGGCCGGGTGGCACACGGTTGCGGGACGATCCGCCGCGCTCGGAAAAAACCTTGCCCTTTCCCGCGTGGAAAGGTGCAGACACAATTCTCTCGAACCATCCCTTAGAGGAAATTTCCATGACTGTTCGCTTCGCCCTCCTCGGTGCCGGCCGCATCGGCAAGGTCCACGCCCGCGCCGTCGGCTCAAACCCCGATGCAAGACTGGTGGCCGTGGCCGACGCCTTCGAGAAGGCCGCGACCGACCTGGCATCGGCCTACGGCGCCGAGGTGCGCAGCATAGACGCCATCGAGAAGTCCAAGGATATCGACGCCGTCATCATCTGCACGCCGACCGACACCCATGCCGACCTCATCGAGCGCTTCGCCAAGGCCGGCAAGGCGATCTTTTGCGAAAAGCCGATCGATCTCTCCGTCAAGCGCGTCGAGAAATGCCTGGCCGTTGTCGAGAAGACCAAGGCCACGCTGATGGTCGGCTTCAACCGCCGCTTCGATCCGCATTTCGCCGCCGTCCGCAAGGCGATAGACGACGGCGCCATCGGCACCGTTGAAATGGTCACCATCACATCGCGCGATCCCGGCGCCCCGCCGCTCGATTACATCGCCCGCTCGGGCGGCATTTTCCGCGATATGACCATCCATGATTTCGACATGGCGCGCTTCCTGCTCGGCGAGGAGCCGGTTGCGGTGAGTGCCCATGCTTCGGTGCTGGTGGACAAGAAAATCGGCGAAGCCGGCGATTTCGACTCGGTCAGCGTCATACTGGAGACGGCGTCCGGCAAGCAGGCCATCATCTCCAACTCGCGCCGCGCCACCTATGGCTACGACCAGCGCATCGAGGTGCATGGCTCCAAGGGCATGGTCGCGGCCGAGAACCAGCGGCCGGTGTCGATCGAAGTGGCCAATGCGAAGGGCTACACCCGCCCGCCGCTGCACGACTTCTTCATGACCCGCTATCTCGACGCCTACGCCAATGAGATTGCCGCTTTCATCGCCGCCGCGACAAAGGGCAAGAAGGCGGCGCCAAGCGGCGCTGACGGTCTCGTCGCGCTGAAGCTCGCCGATGCGGCGCTGAAATCGGCGACGACAGGCAAGACCGTCCGTCTCGACAAGTAAAAACCAGAC
>JAEKLU010000223.1 GCA_019509685.1 Mesorhizobium sp.
CGTGGAGCGGATGATGGGGCTTGCCTCGCTGGCGCAGCAGAATGCGATCTCGGGACAGGCCGACATCTTCGGCGCTTCGCTCGGCAGCCAGTCGCAGGCGCTCAACCTGCCGGCAACCGATCCGTGGCTCGCGGCGGACAAGCTGCACCGCGAGTTCCAGGTGGTCGGCTTCTACCTTTCGGCGCATCCGCTCGATGAATACAAGGCCGCGCTCGAGAAGATGCGGGTGCAGAACTGGGCCGAATTCTCGGCCGCGGTCAAACGGGGTGCGGCGGCCGGACGCCTCGCCGGCACCGTCACTTCCAAGCAGGAGCGCAAGACCCGCACAGGCAACAAGATGGGCGTCGTGCAGTTTTCCGACACGACGGGACAGTATGAAGCGGTGCTGTTTTCGGAAGGCCTGGCACAGTATCGCGACATGCTGGAGCCCGGCAGTTCGGTGGTGATCATGGTTGCAGCCGAAGACAGGCCCGAGGGTGTAAACCTGCGTATTAACTCGGTGCAATCACTGGACGACGAAGCCAGCCGCATCCAGAAAGCGCTGCGCATCTTTGTCAGGGACGATGGGCCATCATCGATCATTCAATCGCAGCTCAAACAGCGCGGCGACAGTCAAGTCAGCATCATCGTTCTCAAGGGAGAGGCGCAGGGCGAGGTTGAAATCGGCTTGGGTAATTATCGCGTCTCGCCGCAAATCGCCTCCGCCATGCGTGCTGTGCAGGGCGTGGTCGAGGTCGAACTCGTTTAGTTCAAGGAGTTGCCGCTTCTGCTTCCGCCACCTGCGGCGTCTTGCGCTGCAGGTTGAGCAGGTTGCCGGCGAGGATGAGCGCCGCGCCGCCGGCGGTGAAGACGTCGATCTGCTCGTGATAGAGCAGCCAGCCGACCAGCGCCGAGAGCGGCACGCGCAGGAAATCCATCGGCGAGATGATGGTGGCGTCGGCATAGACCAGCGCGCGCGCCAGGCAAAAATGCGAGGACATTCCGGTGAAGGCGATCAGGAAGATCCACGGCCAGAGGCCGGCCGAGGGTGTGCGCCATTCATAGAGCGCCGGGATCAGCCCGACCGTCGACTGGATGATCAGCATCCAGAAGATGATGCGCACGACGCTTTCGGTTTTGGTCATGGATTTGACCAGCACCATCGAGATACCGAAGCAGACCGCGGCGCCCAGGACGACGACATGGCCCTGGTCCATCGAGCCGGCGTTGGGGTGGACGATGACCACCACGCCGATCAAGCCAAGCACGATCGCCGCCAGCTTGGACCGCGAGAGCCTTTCGCCGAGAAAGCTGACCGCCAGGATCGCCGTCCAGATCGGCGTCGTGAACTCGATCGAGATCAGCACGGCGAGCGGGATCAGCGTCAGCGCGTAGAGCCATGCCGCCTGGCCGGTATAATGGATGATATTGCGGGCGATATGGGCGGACGGGCGCTGCGTTCGCATGGCGGCGAAGCCGCCGCCAACCATCACCAGCGGCAGCAGGATGAAGAAGCCGATCACCGAGCGCAGCTCCAGCACCTGGAAGACATTGAGCTCGGCGGTGGTCTCGCGGCTGGCGATCGACATCCCCAGCATCGAGGCGATAGACAGCGCCATCCAGAATGCGGCTTTTGGGATCGAGGGAGCGGGTACCATCGGCGCTATGTCGCAGGAGCGGACTTTTGTCGCAACCGTTAGTCGCGGCATTCGACTGGGCCAGGTGACAGCCGGGTCACCAAACCGTTATGGCGACGGCGGAACCCGACAGCTGGGCACTCGTTAAGTCCACACTTTGGCCTTCCCCGTGGAAGTCGCCACTTTTCCTGATCTGAGAGGGGGATGTCTTGATCAAGTCGACTGCCGCTTTGCTGGCCGCCGCCTGCCTGTTCGGCGCAACGGGCGCTCACGCCGACGAGGCGGGCTTCCTGCGTTCGCTGCAGGGGAAGTTTGCCGGCAAAGGAACGGTGAGAATCAGGACGAATTCTCCCATCATGAACATCACCTGCTCCTTCACATCGGACGCGACAGCGACCTCGTTGTCGCTCGACGGCACCTGCCGGGCCATGCTGATCATGACGCGCCAGATCCGCGCCGACCTGAAGGTCAACGGAGCGAAATACACCGGCATTTATACCGGCTCGCGCAGCGGACCCGCCGGCCTCAGCGGAAGCCGCGACGGCAACGCCATCAACCTCGATATCCATTGGGCGAAAATCATCAATGGCGACCGCGACGCCGAGCTGACGGTCGAAAAGACCGGCCCGGACGAGATGCGAATGACAGTCACCGACATGGATCCGACGACCGGCAAGATGGTGGTGACGAGCAGGATCGATCTCAAACGCAGCTGAGAGGTGTCTTGATATCCAGGTGATGCCGGCCCGGCCTGATCCTCTACACCTCTCCGAGCTTACTCCTCGAGCGGCTCCGGCGGATTGGCATCGCGGCCCTTGCCGAACGTATAGCCCGTCTCGACCGCCTTGCGGCCGAATTTGTCGCGCAACGTGTCCATGGCGCCTTCGGCAAGCGCGCGCTTGCGCGACTGGACGTCGACCAGGTCCGGCGGATCTGCCTTTCCGTCGTCGGACAGATCGCTGACGCCGATGCCGAGCAGGCGGAATTTCGTCCCGTCGGTCTCGCGGCGCAGAAGCTCGAGCCCGGTTTGAAAGATACGGTCTGCCAGCCGTGTCGGATCGCCAAGCTGGCGGTTGCGGGTGCGCAGCTTGAAATCCTGCGTCTTGAGCTTGAGCACCACGGTGCGCCCGGCAATGCCGGATTTCTTCAGCCGTGCCGAGACCTTTTCCGACAGGCCGCGCAACACCGGCACCAGTTCCGCCAAGGTGGCGATATCGGTGTCGAAGGTGGTCTCGGCCGAGACACTCTTGGCGTCGCCACTCGGATCGACCGGCCGGTCGTCCTCGCCGCGCGAGAGCCGGTAGAGGCGGTCGCCCATCACGCCGTAGCGGCGCATCAGCTCGCCGCGCTCCATGCGCTGCAACTGGGCGATCATGCGGATGCCGTCGCGCTCCAGCGTGGCGGCCAGCGCCTTGCCGACCCCCCAGATCAGCGTCACCGGATGCTCCGCCAGGAAGGCCGGCGCTTCCGCTTCGCCGATGACGGAAAAGCCGCGCGGCTTGCGGAAGTCCGAGGCGATCTTGGCGAGGAACTTGCAGTAGGAGAGGCCAGCCGAAACGGTGATACCGAGCTCCTTTTCCACGGTCTGGGCGAAGCGCGCCAGCACCAGCGCCGGCGGCATGCCGTGCAGCTTCTCGGTGCCGGCGAGATCGAGAAACGCCTCGTCGATCGACAGCGGCTCGACCTGCGGCGTCAGCGCTTGCATCAACGCGCGGACTTCGCGCCCGACGCCGACATATTTCTCCATGTTCGGCGGGATCACCACGGCTTCAGGACAGAGCTCGAGCGCCTTGAACATCGGCATGGCCGAGCGCACGCCCTGGATGCGGGCGATGTAGCAGGCGGTGGAGACGACGCCACGCCTACCGCCGCCGATGATCACCGGCCTGTCCTTCAGCGCCGGATTGTCGCGCTTTTCGACGGCCGCATAAAAGGCGTCGCAGTCGATATGGGCGATATGCAGGCTGTAGAGTTCCGGGTGGCGGACAAGGCGCGGGCTGCCGCAGCGCTCGCAGCGCCGCGCTTCGCCGCGCTGGAAGGCCAGGCAGTCACGGCAAAAACCGCGTTCGGGATTGTTGACAGGAGCCGCCATTGCTGCGAACATAAAGAGAACAAATGCAATGGTACGACAGCGCAGCGCCGGCAACAAGGCCGGCCTGGGGATGAACGCATGAGCACGACCATAGCACCGCTTACCCCTCAGCGTTGGGCCGATTTCGAGGACCTCTTCGGCAAGCAGGGCGCCTGCTACGGATGCTGGTGCACGCATTTTCGGCTCACACCCGCGGAACGCCGCGCCAGCGACAAGGAGCGCAACAAGGATCACATCAAGGCGCGCATCGAAGCCGGGCCGCCGCCGGGGCTTCTGGCTTTCGAGGACGGCAAGGCGGTCGGCTGGATGCAGATCGGTCCGCGCGCCGACGTGCCTGAATGGAACAACCCGGGCAGGGGTTCGGCGCCGGTCGAGCCTGCCGATGTGGGCGACCCGAAGGTCTGGGCGATTTCCTGCTTCTTCATCCGCGTCAAGGCGCGGGGCAGAGGTGTCAGCCATCGGCTGGTCGAGGGTGGCATTGGCTTTGCGCGTGAGCATGGCGCGCGGTTGCTCGAAGCCTGCCCGATCGACCTGTCACGCGATTCACGCTCGATCGGCCTGTTCGTCGGCTCGTCGCGCGTGTTCGAGAAGGCCGGCTTTGAACGGCTGGTGGAGCGCAAACCCGGGCGGCCGCTGATGCGACTGGTGCTTTGAGCAATTCCCGGAAAAGTGTGAAACGGTTTTCCGTCCGGAATTGCGTCGAAACAAGAGCCGGGCGATCTTTTGGCTTAATGCGCGTCGCGTCGAAACAGGTTCGGGCGGCGCGCTTTTAAGTCTTCGTTTCGATGCGTGTCGTTACCCAAAACCGCTTCGCGCCTTTCGGGCGACATGCGTTGGTGTTTTTGGTCTTGCGGCTGTAATGCTGTTTTCATACCACAGGCACGATGTCCCCAGACCAACGGAGAACTGACGTGAAGCGTGTATTGCCACTGGTTTTTGTTCTCGCGCTCAGCGCGCCCGCTCTCGCCCAGACCGTCGACAACCAGGGCGCCAAGCAGCTGTCCGACAACCTGGCGCGCTATTTCGGCAAGCAGATCTTCGATATCGGGTTCCTGAAAATCTCGGTCGACGGCGACGCCTACAAATTGGCTTTCGATTTCAAGCCGGTCGCGGCCCTGCTGGCAAAAGATCAGTCCTTCAAGTTCGACGTCCCGCCTTACTCGATGCTGACCAAGCCGCGCAAAGACGGGCAGTGGGACGTTTCGGCGGATACGTCCCTGGCGGGATCGCTTGATTTCACCGGCCCTCAGGGTCCGCAACACATCGACTTGTCGATCTCGAACAACAAGTTCTCCGGCGTCTATGATCCCGGCCTTGCGGCTTTCGTCAGCGGCACCGGCTCGATGGATGGCATGACGATGAAGACCCGGGAGGCCAAGCAGGAGGCGGATGTCTCCGCCGGCGCCGGCACCGCGACGATCATGGCGACCAAAGCCGCCAACGGCGGCATCGATTTCACGGTGGCGCAAAAGGTCTTGAGCTTTGCCGAGACGATCAAGGTCAACGATCCCGAAAACGGGTTGAGCTTTCCGGCCTCCATATCGTCGCCGGAACTGTCGGTGGACGCCACCGGCAAGGGTTTCAAGACCAAGCCGCTGCTCGACCTGCTTGCCTTCGCCGTCGCCAATGAAAGCGACGAAAAGGTCAAGGCGAACCAGGCCGAATTCAAATCGCTCCTGCTTGCCGCACTGCCTGTTTGGGAAAGAATCGACGGCACGTACCGCTTCAAGGATTTTGCGGTGGAGAGCCCGGTCGGCAAGTTCGGCGCGACCCAGCTAAGCACCGCTTTCGGCATGGATGGCGTCTCCCAGAGCGGCAAGGTCGACTACGCGATCAAGGCTTCGGGCCTGACGGTCCCGCACCAGATGCTGCCCGCCTGGACCGTTCCGCTGCTGCCGACGGACATCGACCTGAATTTCGGCGGCGCCGATATCGATCTCGACACCATGGCGAAGAAGGCGATCGAAGCCTTTGATCTCAACAAGAATCCGCCGCTGACGGACGAATTCGGCAACGGCCTGGTAGCTGAATTCCTGGCCAAGAAGCCCAAGGTCGTGCTCGGCCATTCGACGGTGAAGAACGGCGATATCGAAGTCGCCATGGAAGGTGAGATGACTTTCCCGGGCGGCGAGAAACCCGATGCGACCGTAACCGTCGACGTCGCCGGCTATGACAAGATCGTCGACGCCCTGAAAGAGGCTGCCAAGAGCGACGAGCAGATGGCGCAGGCATTTCCTTTTGCGCTCGCTGTCAAAGGTTTTGGCAAGACACTGCCGGACGGCCGCCTGGAATGGGTGATCGATACGAAGGCCGACGGCTCGGTCAAGGTGAACGGCGCGATGCTGAAAGGTCCCGATGCGGTCCAGGATGACAGCGCGGGTCAGGGCGACAACGCCGACCAGGATGACAGCGCTGGCCAAGGCGCCAACCAGGACGGCAATTCGGGTGGTGATGACGGCTCGAACGGGACCGACAACTCGACGGGCGACGGCTCCACTCGTGGTGATAGCAGCGGTGGGGCCGGGGCGAAGCTGCAGCCCTGAAAGCCGGGTTAAGGTTCGAGACCCAGCGCGGCCGCGATCTTCGGCGCGGCTTCCTGCCAGTCATTGACGGAGACGACGCCCTCGGGCGTCGGCGGCAGGAAGGCGCGTAGCGAGTTGTCGGCCATCAGGTGGAACAGGTGCGCATCGGCGACCGAATCGCGCGCCGACACCAGATTGCCGGGCTGGTCGTCGATGAAGACGACAGGCCGACCTTTGGCGCCGCGCAGCTTGGCGATGGCCGGACCCTTGGCCATTTCCGTCGTCAGCAGCGGATAGTTGAGGCCGAGGGCATCGAGATGGGCTCGGCGCGCCGCGCGATGCCTGTGCGGCATGGCGGTCAAAAGGACGATTTCTGCCCGCCGACCGAGCCCGGCCAGTGTTTCCGCGGCGTCTTGGGTGATGGTCTGCCAGTCGGCCTGGGCATCGAAGAAATCGCCCAAAAGCGCTGTCACTTCGGGCTGTTCGATCAGCCGGCCGGTTGCCGTTTCGGCGATGTTGCCGGTGAGGCGGAAAGAAGCAAGCGTGAGGCCGAAGCCACGCGACTTCAGGAAATGCGGGAAAGGGCGGATGAATTCGAGCACGACATCGTCGACGTCGAGCACCAGAAGCGGACGGTCGTCGGCCGCCAGCTCCTCGATCTGGCGTGCTGTCTCGGGATCGTCACTCATGTCGAATGCTCGTGATCGTCATTGCCGAGCGGCAGCGCCCGCAAGGCCTTGCCGACGGATGCGGGCGGCGTGCCGGTTTCCTCGGCAAAGCGCAACAGCGTCGGCTCGTGGGCCAGGATGAATTGCAGCACGCCTGCGAGAAAGCCCGGCTCGGCCGCGGCTTGGCGGATCGAATTCGCCTCGATGCCGGTGATCGCCAGGAAGCGCGGCAGAAGTTCGGGATCGGCCGCGACGAAGCCCAGCGCCCTGACGGCAATGGTTTCCGCTTCTTCGCGCATTGACGCTGCGTTCGCCATCATTACCTTTGGATGGTGGATTTTTGAGTCTCTCTCCGCAGTAACGGCAAGTGCCGCTTGCGGCAAGTCTCCGCTCGCCAAAGCGCGTCGCGCTGAAACAGATTCAGGCGACGCGCCTAGGTCTTTATTTTGATGCATGTCGTTGCTCGCAGAACTGCTGAACATTTCCGGGCGAGCTGCATTGGTGCAACGTCGGAAGGTGGAAATGGAACAGCTTTTCCACCCCCCGGTTTCCGTTTCGTCAATCATATTGACGTAGGGTGGAGACGGGTTGGATGCGGTCCGGGAAAGGGCGCATGACGATTGTCTTCGCGTCGAAGGCGGTCGGGATGGGAAATTGATGGCCAAGAAGGTGATGATCGTCGAGGACAATGAGCTCAACATGAAGCTCTTTCGGGACCTCATCGAAGCCAGCGGTTACGAGACGGTTCGCACGCGCAATGGGCTGGAGGCGCTCGATCTGGCGCGCCAGCACCGGCCGGACCTGATCCTGATGGACATCCAGCTGCCGGAGGTGTCCGGCCTGGAAGTGACCAAATGGCTGAAGGAAGACGATGAATTGCACACCATTCCGGTCATCGCCGTCACCGCTTTCGCCATGAAAGGGGATGAGGAGCGCATTCGCCAGGGTGGTTGCGAAGCCTATATTTCCAAGCCGATCTCGGTGCCGCGCTTCATCGAGACAATCAAATCCTACCTGGGCGATGCCTGATGCATACCACTTGCCGAACCGGAGCCTGCTGATATGACCGCGCGGATCCTCGTCGTCGACGACATCCCCGCCAATGTGCGGCTGCTGGAGGTTCGGCTGCTGGCTGAATATTTCGAGGTGCTGACGGCCAACAACGGCGCCGATGCCATCGAAACCTGTGAGAACGGCAAGGTCGACGTCGTGCTGCTCGACGTGATGATGCCCGACATGGACGGGTTCGAGGTCTGCCGGCGCCTGAAGAGCGACCCGGCCACCTCGCATATCCCGGTGGTCATGATCACCGCGCTCGACCAGGTCTCCGATCGCGTGCGCGGCCTTGAGGCGGGCGCTGACGATTTTCTCACCAAGCCGGTCAACGATCTGCAACTGATGACGCGGGTGAAGAGCCTGGTCAGGCTGAAGTCGCTGACCGACGAGCTCAGGCTGCGCGCCTCGACCACCCGCAACATCGGCATCGAGGAGCTCCTGAGCCGCGATTTCGCGACCGACGATGTCAGGCCACGCGTGCTCTTGATCGACGAGCGCAAATCCTCGGTCGAGCGTATCCAGAAGATGCTGCGCAGCAGCGCGGACCTCGACGTCGCGACAGACCCGAATGCCGGTTTCTTCCAGGCAGCAGAGACGCAATATGAGTGCGTGCTGGTCTCGACGGCTTTCGCCAACTTCGATGCGCTGCGGCTCTGTTCGCAGTTGCGCTCGCTCGATCGCACACGGTTTCTGCCGATCATGCTGCTTGCCGAAGAAGGCGAGGAAGGCCGGATCCTGCGTGGGCTGGAGCTCGGCATCAACGACTATCTTATCCGACCGATCGACCAGCACGAACTGACGGCGCGGCTGCGCACGCAGGTGCGGCGCAAGCGCTACAACGACCAGTTGCGCGCCAGTGTTGCCCAGACCATCGAGATGGCCGTCATCGATGGACTGACGGGGCTGCACAACCGCCGCTATCTCGACAGCCATTTGCAGACATTGTTCGACCGCGCCGTGGCGCGACGGCGGCCGCTGTCGGTGATGATCACCGATCTCGACCGTTTCAAGTCGATCAACGACGCGCATGGCCATGACGGCGGCGATGACGTGCTGCGCGAATTCGCCAAGCGGCTGCGCAAGAATGTGCGCGGCATCGATCTCGCCTGCCGCTTCGGCGGCGAGGAGTTCGTCGTGGTGATGCCGGATACCGATGGCGCGGTCGCCGAGAAGGTGGCCGAGCGCATCCGCGCCGAAATCGCGCAGGCGCCGTTCGCGATCGGAAACGACGGCAAGATGATCGAGGTCACGGTCAGCGTCGGAGTGTCCTCGGTGCTGAAAGGGACCGACACGGTCGCTGCGCTTATGAAGCGGGCCGACCTTGCGCTTTACGAAGCCAAGAGCGGTGGACGCAACCGAGTGGTGGCAAAGGCCGCTTAGTAGAACGCGCCAATTCCGGGCTGACCAACAGGGTTACAAATTTACCTTAACCCGAGCGATTCGGGGTGGTGGTTAAGAAATGGTTGATTTTCATACGTTCTTGCGCAAATCTGCGCCGCATAGACCGAAGACGAGGCCGGCACGAGGGTAGACTAGCCGGCCCGACCCGAAAAATACCCCATGATGCTCAGGTCCGCCGCATCTCCTGGGTCCGTGGGGTCGGCCGGCCGGCGCTGGCACATAGTGGCCTCCTCGTACCGCTGCCAAACGCCGACCGGCCCCCTTTTTGAAAAAGCCGCCGTCAGAATCTTGCGCCCAGTAGGGGCGCTTGGCGCCCTATTGGCGCGGGTCTGTCCGCAAACAAAAACGCCGCCCGGAGGGCGGCGCTTTGATATCTCGGAATGACCAGATTACTTGATCTTGGTTTCCTTGAACTCGACGTGCTTCTTGGCGACCGGGTCGTACTTGCGGAACGACAGCTTGTCGGTCTTGGTACGGCTGTTCTTGCTCGTCACGTAGAAGAACCCGGTGTCGGCGGTCGACAGAAGCTTGATCTTGATGTTTGCGGCTTTGGCCATGATTTTCGTCCGTTAATGTTCGTGGAGTTTTGGCCGCTGGTGCACGGGGAAACACCCGGACGCGGGAAACTTGGCGCGACACATAAAGAACGCGCCTGGAAAGTCAAGCCCAGGCGCCTTCTTGCCAATTGCGGCATGGCCAGCTTTCGTCGTGTCATGCGTTCTCGATGATCAGCGCATTTGCCCTTTTCCAGTCGCCTGTGGTGTTCCACCAGCGGTTGGGATTGGCGCGGTCGTCGAGGCCCTTGGAGCGGCTGGCCAGCAGCGGCTGGATGCGGATCACCGGCTCCTGGTAGGAATGGGCCTGGAATATCGCCTCGACGACACGGGCGGCGAGCGGCTGGTCGTCGGGGAGTTCGAACGACACCTCGACCGTGCCTGGACGCCGGCGCAACTCCGTCTCGGGGCCGGCAGCCGCGCCTTCGAGCGGCCGATAGCGCTCGATGCCTTGTGCCGACTGGTAGGCGTTGCTGTCGTACTTGCCCATGCGCAGCGGCGTGATCGCCACCACCGCCTGCATGATGCGCTCGACATCGGCTGCCGGCGCCTGGAAGCTGACGAGCAAAAGCAATTCCATCCTCAGGGATTTGGTTTCGAACCCGCTGTCGACCATCGCAATTCTCCTTGCTTACCTGCGTTAGAAGTTGGGTATAGCAGGGGTGCTGCTGACACGGTGATGTCAGCAGCCTTGCCGGCCGCGGCGTTCCATTGTCAGGGGTCGGCAGAGCAATTGCCGGGCACCTGAAGCGACGGGTCTAGAGGAGGATCTTGCGCACCAGCCTGACGCTGACCAGCGCCATGTAGGCGGCAAAAAAGAAAGCCAGCGACCAGCCGAAGCCCGAAGGGCCGAAGGCGTCCATGCCGATGCCGATCGCCTGCGGGCCCAGCACCATGCCGACGCCGTAGCAAAGCACGAAGGCGGCATTGGCGGAGGCGAGCTCGTGGCCGGAGAGCTGCGAGCCGAGATGGGCGAGGCCGATCGTGTACATGGCCGCGACCACGCCGCCCCAAACGAACAGGAGCGCTGCCATCAAATGCCAGTTCTGGGCGAAGAATGGCATGAAAGCCGTTCCGATCAGTCCAACCGTGGCGCAGCCCAGAAGCAAATAGCGGCGATCGGAGACACGGTCGCTGATCATGCCCATCGGAATTTGCAGCAACACGTTGCCGAGGCCGATCATCGTGAGGAGGAGCGCCGCGTCGGCCTCGGAATAGCCAATCCGGTTGCCGTAGATCGGAAACAGCGCAAAACCGCCGGTTTCGACGGCGCCGAACACAAGCACGGCGAAGGTCGCGGTCGGCACCAGCCAGATGTAGCGCAGGAAATGGCTGGTCTCGCTGTCGGCGACGATGGTCGGGCTTTCGTTGCGGGCAGCAAGCACGGGTATGGCGGCCAGCGTCACCAACGCGATGATCACGCCGAACGGCCGGAAGCCGGAACTGCCGAGATGGGCGAACAGCCACGGGCCCGCGGCAAAACCGAGCGACAGAACGGTGGCGTAGATGCCGAGAACAAGGCCACGGCGCTGCGGCGGCGCCGACGTGCTGATCCAGAACTCGGACAGGATGAACAGCACCGTCAGCGCGATATGCAGCACGACGCGCAGCGGGAACCACATCCAGAAATCGGGCGCGAAATGGAAGCCGACGAAGGCCAGCGCACCGGTGGCGATCATGGCGATCATGGTCCAGGCGACGCCAAAGCGCATGGCGAGCGGCGTGGCCAGCGGCGCACCGGCGATCGAGGCGAGGCCGGCGACAGCGGTGTTGAGGCCAATCATCGAAGCCGAATGACCTCGTGTTTCGAGGATCACGCTGAGCAGCGGCATGCCAAGGCCGATGGCGATGCCAACGACGCTGATCGAGGAGATCGCCGCGATCATCGGCAGCCAGTGTACGCGTTCGTCGCCCTGTTGTTGGGTATCGACCGTCATGGGATAAATGCTCTGTTTCTAAAGGACTTCGCGGACGAAGCGGTTGCGGACAAGCCGGAAGAACGGCACGGCGCCCCCTGGACGCAGCAAAGGGTCGTCGGCGAGCTGCTTTTCCAGCTCTGCCAGAATCATGCGGGTGATGTCGGGAATATCGGCTTTGCGCGCCTCGGCAAGCGGCAGCCAGACGAGTTCTTCCAACTCGTTGGTGGGGCCGCCGCCTGGCAGTTCCACGGCGACGTCGCTGCGCCACGCGGCAAAGAAGCGGGTGTCGAAGCGGCGCACGCGATTGGGCGGGGTGATGGCGCGCGCGATGAAGCGCAACACATCCAGCGATGGCGCCACACCGTGTTCGACAAAGCCCTGCCAGTCGCGCTTGGTCGTCGCCAAAACGCCTTTGCGGCCGATGAGCAGGCCGGCTTCCTCATAGGTCTCGCGGATTGCCGACAGCGCAATGGCGCGCGCCCGGGCGGGATTCGTGCGGCCGGGACCGGCGGCGAGCTTCGTCTCTATCTCGCGATGCAGCGGAGCGGCGATCGGGATGCGGCTGTCGGCGGGGTCGGTGCGGCCGCCGGGGAAGACGAATTTCCCGGGCATGAAGGCATGGCCGGCGTGACGCCTGCCCATCAGCACCACGACATCGCTGTCCCTGCGATCAAGCAGGATAAGCGTGGCGGCGTCGCGCGGACGTAGTGGCCGGCCGCTGCGCACGGCCAGGCCTTTATCGAGCTTGTCGACATCCGCCTTGGTCATTCCGTTCATGCGCTCGACCTAGCGGAAACTTCCTGAATGCGAAAGTGGCTTGCGCATTCCGGCCTTTGCACCAGCCCCAAACCGGGGTGGCTGCCTCAGCTGCCCGGATGCGACTCGAACTCGTCCTTCTCGCCACCGAAGCCGTGCATATAGAGCGCCCATTGCAGTCCGATGACGGCGCCTTTGACCGGCTGCAGCAGGCCGAGCGAAAGGATAATGGTCAGCGGCACCCAGATCAGCGCGTGCTGCCAGTTCGCAAGCGTGTAGGCCGCCTCGACAGCCATGAAGGCGCCGAGCACGATGTGGCCGACAATGACGATCACCAGATAGGCGGGCAGGTCGTCGGCGCGATGGTGGTGGATTTCCTCGCCGCAGACGCTGCATTCCTCGACCGTCTTGGTGAAGCCTTTGAACAGCTTGCCTTCGCCGCAACGCGGGCAACGGCCAAGTATGCCGCGCTTGATTGCCGGCCACAGCGGACGCGCGACGCGGCCGGAATGATGTTCACCGCCGAAAACCTGTTCTTCCAGCCTAAGTTCTTCTGGCATTACCGTCTCCTGCCGCGCGACCCAGAGCGCGATTGCGAGGCGCGGGCGCGGCCTTTGGCCTTGTGGAATGATCGGCTCGAGCCGGGCAGCGGCTTCGGGTCGGTCAACATCTCGAAACGCATCGCGCCGGCCATTGGCGCAACTTCGATCAGCCGGACCTCGACGCGATCGGCGAGTTGATAGCCCTTGCCGGTGCGTTCGCCGAACAGCGAACGGGCGGTTTCGTCATAGATATAGTAATCGCCGCCCAAGGTTGACACCGGGATGAAACCATCCGCGCCGAACTGCGGCAATTGGACAAAGAGTCCAGCCTTGGTGACACCGGAAATGCGCGCGTCGAACGTGTCGTTGACGCGCTCGGCGAGATAGGCGGCGACCAGCCGGTCGACCGTGTCGCGCTCGGCCGCCATGGCGCGACGTTCCGTCGCCGAGATCAACACGGCTATCTCTTCCAGCCGGTCGGCTTCCTGTTGGGTCAGGCCGCCCGAGCCAAGACCAAGTGCGGCAATAAGCCCGCGATGCACGATCAAATCGGCATAACGGCGGATCGGCGAGGTGAAATGCGCGTAGCGTTTCAGGTTGAGGCCGAAATGACCGATATTCCCAGGCGAATATTCGGCCTGGCTCTGCGAGCGCAGCACCACCTCGTTGACCAGCGCTTCGTTGTCGGCGCCGCGCACGCGCTCGAGGATGCCGTTGAACTGGCTCGGCCGCATCTGCGCGCCGCGCGCCAGCGACAGGCTGAGCGTTGCCAAGAATTCGCGCAGCGATTCCTGCTTGGCCAGCGAAGGCGCGTCGTGGACGCGGTAGACCAGCGGTTCTTTCTTGGCCTCCAAGGTTTCGGCGGCCGCGACGTTGGCCTGGATCATGAACTCCTCGATGAGCTTATGCGCATCCAGGCGCTCCGGCACGATGACGCGGTCGACCGTGCCGTCTTCCTTGAGCAGGATCTTGCGCTCGGGCAGGTCGAGCTCCAGCGGCTGGCGGGCATCGCGGCCACGCTTCAACACGGCATAGGCGTCCCAAAGCGGCTTCAGGACGCTGTCGAGGATCGGCCGCGTCTTGTCGTCCGTCACGCCATCGATCGCGGCCTGCGCCTGCGGATAGGCGAGCTTGGCTTTCGACTTCATCATGACGCGGTGAAAGGAATGGCGCAGCTTGCGGCCTTCCGCGGAGAAAGTCATGCGCACGGCAATCGCCGGCCGGTCCTCGCCTTCGCGCAGCGAGCAGAGATCGTTTGAGATGCGTTCGGGCAGCATCGGCACGACCCGGTCGGGGAAATAGACCGAGTTGCCGCGCTTCAGCGCTTCGCGGTCGAGCGCGGTGCCGTAGCGGACATAGGCCGCGACATCGGCGATCGCCACCGTAGCGATGACGCCGCCGGGATTCTTCTCGTCGGTGTCGGGTGTGGCGAAGACGGCGTCGTCATGATCCTTGGCGTCGGCCGGATCGATGGTGACCAGCGCCAGGTCACGCCAGTCCTCGCGATGCTCCATCGTCGCTGGCTTCACGGCCTCGGATTCGGCAAGGACGTCGGCCGGGAAGATATGCGGGATGTCGTGCGCGTGGATGGCGATCATCGAGACCGCCTTCTCACTGGTCAGCGAGCCGAGCACCGCCAGCACCTTGGCGCGCGGCAGGCCGTAGCGCGAAGCGCGCGCCGGCTCGACCTCGACCAAGTCGCCATTCTTGGCGCCGTTCTGGAATTCCTTGTCGACGATGAGTTCAGGCTGACGCCGTTCCACCGGCTCGATGCGGAAGGTGCCGTCCTTGAGCACGCGGAAGACGCCGAGCACGGCATCGGTCCGTTTCTCGAAGATCTTCATCACCCGTCCGGTATAGGCGGGCCCGGTCGCATCGTCGGTCGGGAAGGTTTTTGCCAGCACGCGGTCGCCGATGCCCGGCGCCGGGCCACTGCCGCCGCGCGATACGCGGATCGCGACGACAGGCGGTTCACCCGGCCCCACGGCCTCGGCGGGGTGCGCCAGCAAGATGCCGTCGCCATCGCGGCCGAAAATGTCGAGCATGGCGACATGGGGCAAGGCGCCGGCGCGGGCGAGCCGCTTGCGCTCCTTGGTCAGCAAGCCTTCGTCCTGCAGATCGCGCAACAGGTCCTTTAGCCACACGCGGTCCTCGCCGCGCAGCGCGAAGGCTTTCGCGATCTCGCGTTTGCCGGAGCGATCGGGATTTTCGGCGATGTAGCGCAGGATTTCTTCGCGCGAGGGCCGGTAGTCGTGCTTGACCACCTTGGCCCTGGTGTCGGCGTTGCGCGGATCGCCGTGGGTTCTTCCGGAGATCCTGCGCGCCACTTTTCTATCCCTTTTTAGCTGCCTTGCGGAAGGGCTTCTTGCCGCCTCCGCCCTTGGCTTCCTTTTCGGCGATCAGGGCGAGCGCCTCTTCCATCGTCACCGATTGCGGATCCTTGCCCTTGGGCAGCGTCGCGTTGACCTTGCCGTAATTGACATACGGGCCGTATTTGCCGTCGCGCACGATAATCTTGCCGCCGCCATCGGGATGGTCGCCAAGCTCCTTCAGCGCCGCCGGCGTGGCGCCGTTGCGGCCGCCCTTGCCCTTCTGCTGCTTCTCGGCGATGACCGTGACGGCGCGGTTGAGGCCGATCGAGAACACATCCTCGATGCTGTCGACATTGGCGTAGGTGCCATCATGCAGCACGAACGGCCCATAGCGGCCCAGCCCGGCGGAGATCATCTTGCCGGATTCGGGATGCTTGCCGATATCGCGCGGCAGCGACAGCAGCGCCAGCGCCTTCTCATGATCGATCGATTCCGGCGTCCAGCCCTTGGGCAGGCTGGAGCGCTTGGCTTCCTTGCCGTCGCCACGCTGGATGTAAGGCCCGAAACGGCCGGAGCGCAGCGTGATTTCCTCTGATGTATAGGGGTCCTTGCCGAGCACCTTGGTGCCGTCGTCGCCGCCGCCATTCTCGCCATTCGGGTTGGCGGCGTCGCCAAGCTGGCGGGTGAACGAGCACTCCGGATAGTTCGAGCAGCCGACGAAGGCGCCGAACTTGCCGAGCTTCAGCGACAGATTGCCGGTGCCGCATTTCGGGCAGATGCGCGGGTTCGAACCGTCCTCGCGCGCGGGAAACACCAGCGGCGCCAGTTCTTCGTTGAGCGCGTCGAGCACGTCGGTGACGCGCAGTTCCTTGATGTCGTCGACGGCGCCCGAAAAATCCTTCCAGAAGTCGCGCAGCACGTCCTTCCAGGCAAGCTTGCCGTCGGAAATCTCGTCGAGCTTCTCCTCCAGCGAGGCGGTGAAGTCGTATTCGACATAGCGCTCGAAGAAGCTTTCCAGGAAGGCCGAGAGCAGTCGGCCCTTGGCCTGCGGCACCAGCCGTCGCTTGTCGATGGTGACGTAGTCGCGGTCTTCCAGCGTCTTCAGGATCGCCGTGTAGGTCGATGGCCGGCCGATGCCGAGCTCTTCCAGCTTCTTGATCAGCGAGGCTTCGGAATAGCGCGGCGGCGGTTCTGTGCTGTGCTGTGTGGCGTTGATCGCCTGGCGGACAAGCTGCTCGCCGGCGCGGATCTCGGGCAGGCGGCGGTTTTCCTCGTCCTCGGCGTCGTCGTCCTTCTGGTCGGTGTAGGCGGCGATGAAGCCGTCGAAGCGCACGACCGAGCCGATCGCGCGCAGCTCGGCGGTGCGGACGCCGTTGACCGCCTCGATCTCGACCGTCGTGCGCTCGATCTCGGCCGGCTGCATCTGGCTGGCGATGGCGCGCTTCCAGATCAGCTCGTAGAGACGCGCCTGGTCGGCATCGAGATACTGCCGGACCGATTGCGGCGTGCGCGCGAAATCGGTCGGGCGGATCGCCTCGTGCGCTTCCTGGGCATTCTTGGCCTTGGCCGTATATTGACGCGGCTTTTCCGGCAAATATTTCGCGCCGAACTCGCTGACGATGGTGCCGCGCGCGCCCTCGATGGCCTCCGGCGCCATCTGCACACCGTCGGTTCGCATATAGGTGATGAGACCGGCGGTCTCGCCGCCGATGTCCATGCCTTCATAAAGCTTTTGCGCCACCTGCATGGTGCGCGTGGCCGAGAAGCCGAGCCCGGACGAGGCGGCCTGCTGCAGCGTCGAGGTGGTGAAGGGCGGGCCGGGATTGCGTTTTGTCGGCTTGGCTTCCACCGAAAGCGCCTTGAAAGCGGCGCCTTCCAGCATCGCCTTGATGTCGTCGGCCTGCGCCTTGTTGCCGATATCGAGCTTTTGCAGCTTCTTGCCGGCAAAGGCGGTCAGCCGCGCTTCGAAATTGTCGTTGCGCGGCGTGTTGAGGATGGCGGCGATCTGCCAGTATTCCTCGCGGATGAAGCGCTCGATCTCGGATTCGCGGTCGCAGACCAGGCGTAGCGCCACCGACTGCACGCGGCCGGCCGAACGGGCGCCCGGCAACTTGCGCCACAGCACTGGCGACAGGGTGAAGCCGACAAGGTAGTCGAGCGCGCGGCGGGCGAGATAGGCATCGACAAGCGGGGCGTCGATCTGGCGCGGATTGGCCATCGCTTCCAGCACGGAGGCCTTGGTGATGGCGTTGAAGACGACGCGGCTGACCGGCTTGTCCTTCAGCGCGCGCTTCTGCTTCAAGACTTCGAGGACATGCCAGGAAATCGCTTCGCCTTCGCGATCCGGGTCGGTGGCGAGGATCAGGCCGTCGGCATCCTTGACCGCCTTGGCGATATCGGCGAGCCGCTTGCCGGACGCGGTGTCGACCGACCAGGACATGGCGAAGTCCTCGTCCGGGCGCACCGAGCCGTCCTTGGCCGGCAAATCGCGGACATGGCCGAACGAGGCCAGGACCTTATAGTTCTTGCCAAGATATTTGTTGATTGTCTTCGCCTTGGCCGGCGATTCGACGACGACGACGTCCATGAGGTCTCTTAATCATTGGAGGCGGCGGAAGAACTCCGCGACACGACGAAATCCCACTCTTTTCGTCGCTCACATGGCCGCGCTTTTGCGATCGGTCAAGGGGAAGCAGCCAAATTGCCGGGCCCTTGCCGGCAATACACTCTTAGAGTGTATGGCAAAGATCACATTTTTTGGGCAAGCGGCGGTTCGTATCTCAAGCCGTGGGAACCGTCTGGTCGGCGATGGCTGGCTGCCGCGGATGGGCAGCCCAGCCGATACTCCACAAGACTCAATCAGCTTTGGCCACGTGCCAGACGCCGGCGACGCCTTCGCCGGTCATGTCACCAGCCTTTTTGTCCTTGACAAAGGTGTAAACCGGCTTGCCGTCATAGGCCCACATATGGGTACCGTCGGTGCGCTTGACGACAGACCATTCGCCGTCGGCCTTCGCGCTCGCCTTGGCTTTCAGCGGCGGCCAGTTGGCGGCGCATTTGTCGTAGCAGTTGGACTTGCCCTTCTCGTCCTTGTCGTAGGTGTAAAGCGTCATGCCCTTGGCGTCGGTGTAGATCTTGGCGCCACCGACAGTGGCTTCCTTCCACGCCTCCGTGGCTTGGGACGCGACGGTGCCGAACAGAAGCACGGCAAACCCGAGTGCAATCGGTTTCATGACAAATCTCCCTGAGTGCAAGCGCGGTCAATTCGCGCTCATCAGATCAACGCTCAGGCGGGGCTGTTTCTTCCCTCGCGACCATGCGCCACAGAATGGTGATTGGCAGGGCGGCATCCGCATCGCTATATCGGCGCCAGCACGTATCGGGGCAGGTAAAATGGCATTGGACATCGGCTATGTCAGCGCGGTCGGGGCAGGGGCGGTCTCGTTCCTGTCGCCATGCGTGCTGCCGCTGGTGCCGCCCTATCTCTGCTACATGGCCGGCGTTTCGGTCGACGATTTCCGCGGCAACCAAAGTGTGACGGCAAAGCAAGGCGCGCGCGGCGCGCTGCTCTATGCCTCTTTGGCCTTCGTACTCGGCTTCTCCACCGTCTTCGTGGCGCTCGGCGCCGGCGCCTCGACCATCGGCAGGCTGCTGCGCGTCTGGCAGGAGCCACTGGCGATGGCGGCCGGCGTGCTGATCATCCTGATGGGGCTGAATTTCCTCGGCATATTGCGCATCCCGCTGCTGTCGCGCGAGGCGCGCTTCCAGTCGCAGGGCAAGCCGGCCAGCATGGTCGCCGCCTATGTCATGGGCCTGGCCTTCGCCTTCGGCTGGACGCCTTGCATCGGCCCGGTGCTGGGACCGATCCTGACTTTGGCCGGCGGCCGCGAGACGGTCGGCGAGGGGGCGCTGCTGCTCGCCGCCTATTCGCTCGGCCTCGGCATCCCGTTCCTGATCGCGGCGCTGTTTTCCGGCGCCTTCATGCGCTTCCTCGGCAAATTCCGCGTCCATCTCGGCCGTGTCGAGAAAGCGATCGGCGCGCTGCTGGTGGTAGCCGGCGTGTTCTTCCTGACCGGCGGCGTGCAAAGCGTGTCGTACTGGCTGCTGGAGAATTTTCCTGTGCTTGGGCGATTGGGGTAGCAAGCCTGAGGCTTTTCGAATCTGCGCAGGGCCTTGGCCTACTGATTAAAAGTCAGTTGCTCGTTCCTGCCGCGAGCGCTCTCACCGGAATTTAACCGCATTGGTACAGCATAGCACCAATGCTAAATGTGCCTTGATTCCAAACGCTTTTCATACGGTTGCCCTCCATGAGCCAGAGATCCTGCTTGTCCGTCATCCTTGCCGCCGGCGAGGGAACGCGCATGAAAAGCGCGATGCCGAAGGTGTTGCATGCCATTGCCGGCCTGCCGATGGTGGCGCATGTGGTGAAGACGGCGGAAGCCGCCGGCGCGACGGGCGTGGCGCTGGTGATCGGTCATGGCGCCGAGGAGATGCGCAAGGCGGCGCAGAAATTCGCGCCTAAGGCTGAGACCTTCGTGCAGGAGAGGCGGCTCGGGACCGGGCATGCCGTGCTTGCCGCGCGTGAAGCGATTTCAAAGGGTTACGACGACGTGCTCGTCATGTTCGGCGATACGCCGCTGATCGATGCCGGCGCGCTGGCGGCGGCGCGGCAAAAGCTCGCCGAAGGTGCCGCCGTCGCGGTCATCGGCTTTCGCCCGCCGAGCCCGACCGGCTATGGCCGGTTGATCGAAAAGGGCGGCAAGCTCATCGCCATCCGCGAGGAGAAGGACTGCTCCGAGGCGGAGAAAAAGATCGGCTTCTGCAATGCCGGGATGATGGCCGTGGCGGGCAAGCATGCGCTGAGGCTGCTCGACAAGGTCGGCAACAACAACGCCAAGGGCGAATATTACCTCACCGATATCGTCGAGATCGCCGGCGCCGAAGGGCTCGACGTGGTGGCCACCGAAGCGAGTTTCGAGAGCGCGCTCGGCATCAACAACCGGGCCGAACTCGCCGAGGCGGAAGCGATCTGGCAGGCGCGCCGCCGCCGCTTGGCCATGCTGGATGGCGTCACGCTGATCGCGCCGGAAACCGTCTATTTCTCGCATGACACCGAGATCGGAGCCGACACCATTGTTGAGCCCAACGTCTGGTTCGGGCCGGGGGTGCGGATCGCCAATGGCGCGAAAATCCATGCCTTCAGCCATATCGAGGGCGCGACGATCGCCGCGAATTGCGATGTCGGACCGTTCGCGCGGCTGCGGCCGGGCGCCGATCTCAAGCAAAAGGCCAAGGTTGGCAATTTCTGCGAGGTCAAGCAGGCGACGATCGAGGAGGGCGCCAAGGTCAACCACCTGACCTATATCGGCGACGCGCGCGTCGGCGCCGGCGCCAATATCGGCGCCGGCACGATTACCTGCAACTATGACGGCTATT
>JAEKLU010000218.1 GCA_019509685.1 Mesorhizobium sp.
AGATGCCAAGCGCGCCAACATCCCGCAGATCGCGGATGACAGCGCCGACGATTCGCAGCCGCAGCAGGACACGCCGGAGACGATCATCGCGGCGCTGCCGCCGAAGGAAGTCCCGCTGCCTGATTTCGCGCCGCGTCCGAAGGCCGATGTCGGCCAGCAGGCGCCGCAGAACGTGCCGTTCGCCATGGCCGATGCCTCGGCGACGACCGAGCAGGCGGTGTCGACCGCGCAGGCACCGGCGCCCGATAAGGTGCCGTTCGGCACGGCCAACGCGGTGGAGGCCGCTTCAGCCGATCCGGCCCAGGTCGCCGTCAACAACATTCCGTTGCCGACCTGGCGTCCCGACCGCACGACGCCGGCGGAGCTGGCATCGAAGGACCAGAATGTGCTTCTGGCGCTGGCGGACACGGCTCAGCAGGACAGGAGCGCGACCGACGCCTTCTCGGTGCTGCCGACGGCAAGGCCGCAGCCGGCCAAGCAGGATGAGATCAAGGCCGTGCTTGAACAGGCCAGCGCCACGCCTGACGACGGCGGCGCGCAGTATCAACTCGCGTCGCTGACGCAGCCGGAGCCGCGCTCGGCCTTCAACGACCCGTCGGGCGTCGATGCGGCGTCGCCGCGCAAGGCCATCGCGGCGCTCCCGGCAGGCAGCGATCCCGCACAGGCGATCGGCGCCGGCGTGAAGACCACAGCCAAGGAAGCCAGGGCCTCGGCGCGTGACCTGAAGCCTGGACCGAAGGCCATGGTGGTGGCAGCACCCCCGCAGGCCGCGCGCTGGGCGCTGGGCAGCGGCGAGACGATCGCCACCGTCTCCAGCGCGACGACGGCGCCGCGCTATGCCTATAACATCGTGCATACGCCGCCGAGCGAGGTTTACACAGCCGGCTTCCAATCGGACGCCCAGGCGCCCGACACCAGCCGCTTCACCGGCAATGCCGTGAAGTTCCTGTCGGTCGCCCGCTTCCAGACGAAGTAGGAAAACTCGACTTCCACAAAAGGCCGTGCTGGTGCGCGGCCTTTTGTTTGATAGGCTCCACTATTCGCTAGGCACTCCCGCTTCGTCTAAAGGTAGGACAGCGCCCTTTGAAGGCGTGAATCGTGGTTCGAATCCATGAGCGGGAACCAGGCCCGTCGAGGCCGGCTGCCTACAAACATTCACGCGGTACTGAACTTCTCGTGAGGGCGGAACAGGGCGCATTTTCATGGGTTAAGGTTGGTTCGTTCCAACCCGGGGATATTCATGAAGAAAATTGTACTGGCATCCGCTGTCGCTCTGGCAACGGTTTCCGCGGCCATCGCGCCTTCACAGGCGGCCATGGTCGTCGTGAAGACCAATGGCCATAGGCATGATCACATGCGTATGGAAAAGCATTGCAAAACCACCTGGGTCACGCATTGGAAGCACCACAAGAAGGTCTCCGAGAAGGTCACGGTCTGCAAGTAATCGCGTTTCACGCAGAACCAGCCGGTCGGCGCAAGCCGGCCGGTTTTTCATGTTCAACGCCTGATGTGACTTCAGTCGATTTCCAGCATGGGGGCTTCGCCTCGCGCAAGAAGCCTTGCCGCGTCGCGCGCGGGCGGCAAGCCGAACTGGCGCGCATATTCGCGGCTGAACTGGGAAGCGCTTTCATAGCCGACGGTGAAAGCGACACGCGCGGCGTTGCCCGGCTCGGCGATCAGCAGGTGGCGGGCCTCCAGCAGGCGCACCTGTTTCTGATACTGGATCGGGCTCATGGCCGTCGCCGCCTTGAAGTGGCGATGAAACGAAGCGTTGCTCATATGGGCGAGCGCCGCGAGTTCGGCCACGTCGATCGGCTCGTTGTAGTGCTGGCGGATCCACGCGGTGGCGCGGCGGATCTGCGACAGTCGGCCGTCGGCACGCGCGAGCTGGCGCAGCTTCGCGCCTTGTGGGCCCTGCAGCAACCGGAAGGCGATCTCGCGTTCGAGCATCGGCGCCAGCACGGGAATCTCGGCCGGCCGGTCGAGCAGCCGCAGCATCCGGCGCCATGCGTCGAGAAGCTCGTCATCGGCCCGGTTGGTCACGAAACTGTCGCCGTCCACCGCCGACTTGTGGTCGATGATCAAGGTGGCGATCAGCTCGATATCGATGGCGAAAGCGATGGCCACATAGGGACGGGCACTGCTCGCCTCGATCAACTGGCTGGTCGCGGGCGTCTCCAGCGCATAGACGAAATAGCTGCCGGCGCTATAGGCAAGCGTGCGGTCGCCGATCAGCACCGTCTTGGTGCCCTGCAGCACGAACAGCACTGTCGGCTGACATAGCTCGGGTAAGGGCGGTGTCGGAACCTCGCTGCGGCCGATGGAACGCGCGGAATAGCCGTCTTCGTGCGTCGTCCGCGCGCATGGTGGCCTGCGATGGTGATCAATTCCTGCAAGGCTTCGTCCATCGCTCCAGCATTGCCGATCCATGCGGGCTGCGCAACCAGGGCGACGCGGAGGCGTGGACGCGGTTGGCGTGCAAAACGCGTTGTTGAGAGGATTAGGCAAGAAGGCGCGAGAATTCGGCGCGCGCGATAGCCCTCCGCACGTCATGTCCAGGTCACCAAAAGGAGACACGAACATGACGACGCAAAAGAACGCGCTGGTGACCGGAGCCAACAAAGGTATCGGCCTCGAGACCGCCCGGCGGCTGGCTACGATGGGATACAAGGTCTGGCTCGGGGCACGGGATGCCAAGCGCGGCGAGGCCGCGGCACAGGCGTTGCGCAACGATGGCCTCGACGTCGAATGGCTGGAGGTCGACGTCGCCAGCGATAACAGCGTGGCGGCTGCCGCGAAGGCTCTGGCGGCGCGGACATCGAGCCTCGACGTGCTTGTCAACAATGCCGGCATAGCTCCCGGCTATGTCGACGCGCTCGGCGCGGACGGCCGCTATGAGCGGCCACCAAGCCGGGAGGATGTCGCGGATATGAGGGCGACCTACGACGTCAATGTCTTCGGTCCGGTCCGTGTCACCCAGGCATTGCTGCCGCTGCTTATGGCGGCGCCCGCCGCCCGCATCGTCATGGTCAGCAGCCATCTCGGCTCGATGGCGCGCGCGGCCGGCAACAGCCAGTCGCCCAATGTCATGGGCTATGGCAGCTCGAAGACCGCGCTCAATGCCATCACCGTCGCCTTCGCCAGGGAGCTTTCGCAGCACGGCATCATGGTCAACGCCGCGGCGCCCGGCTACACCGCCACGGACCTCAATGCGCACAAGGGCGGCCGCACGGTGCAACAAGCGGCCGGGGTCATCGTGCACCTGGCAACGCTGGAGGCATGCAGCCCAACCGGCGGCTATTTCGACGAGAATGGTCCGTTGGCCTGGTAAGCAGGGATGGATTATTTCTTGAGCTTGCTCGCCTCGCGCGCCAGCGCTTCGATCTCGTCCCACTTGCCGGCCTTGATCAGATCGTCCGGCGCAACCCAGGAGCCGCCGACGCAGATGACATTGGGCAGGCTGAGATAGTCGGCGGCATTTTTGGCGGTGATGCCGCCGGTCGGGCAGAATTTCACGTCGGCGAGCGGCGAGGCGAAAGCTTTCAGTGACGCGATGCCGCCGGACTGTTCGGCAGGAAAAAATTTCAGGAAGCGCAGGCCGGCCTCGCGCGCGGCCATGATCTCACCGGGCGTGATGGCGCCGGGCAAAAGCGGCACGGGACTGTCCTTGGCGGCGTCGAGAAGCTGGCTGGTGATGCCGGGGCTGACGATGAATTTCGAGCCGGCGGCGGCCGCTTCGTCGAACTGCCTGGCGTCGAGAATGGTGCCGGCGCCGACGATCGCGTCCTCGACCTCGGCGGCGACACGGCGGATGGCCTCCAGCGCATCGGCGGTACGCAGCGTAATCTCGATGGCCCTGAGACCACCGCGCGCCAGCGCGCGTGCAAGCGGCACGGCATCAGCGACATTGGCGATCTTCAGCACCGGTATGACCGGCTGACCATCGAGAAGCGACAGGAGCTTTTCGGTCTTGCTGGTCATTTGTCTGTCTCCGTTGCGGTCGATTTCAACCGATTAGCAGAAGGGGTATGCCAAGTCCACGAAAGCAGGCGTGTCGCGATGTCACGCGCCACCCCGTTCGTTTGCTCCGCCTTGAAACCGCTTTCAGCACGGTCTAGTGGCATTGCGATGACAACGACCAAAGTAACCCAGCAGCCAGTTCGCGTCGCCGCGCTTTACAAATTCGCGCGGCTCGACGGCTACGAGACCTTGCGCGCGCCGCTCGCGGCGTTCTGCTGCGGCCGCGGCATCAAGGGCACGCTGCTTCTCGCGCATGAGGGCGTCAACGGCACGGTCGCCGGCAGCGAGGAAGCAATCGTCGCGCTGATCGACCATCTCCAGGCGATCGAAGGACTGGCCGGGCTGGAGGTGAAGTACAGCGTCGCGGCCGAAATGCCGTTCCATCGCATGAAGGTGCGGTTGAAGCGCGAGATCGTCACCATGGGCGTCGAGGACATCGATCCGGCGAACAGCGCCGGCACCTACGTCGCGCCGTCCGACTGGAATGCGCTGATCTCGGACGCCGACACTATTCTCATCGATACGCGCAACGCCTATGAAGTCTCGATCGGTACCTTTCAGGGCGCCGTCGATCCGCAGACGGCCAGCTTTCGCGAGTTTCCGGCCTGGGTCGAAGAGCATCGCGAGGAACTCGAAGGCCGCAAGGTGGCGATGTTCTGCACCGGCGGCATACGCTGCGAAAAGGCGACCGCCTATGTGAAGTCGCTCGGCTTGAAGGATGTGTTTCACCTCAAGGGCGGGATCTTGAAATATCTCGAAGAGGTGCCGGCTGAAGACAGCCTGTGGCAGGGCGAGTGTTTCGTCTTCGACGAGCGCGTGTCGGTGTCGCATGGCCTCGCCGAGGGCGAGGCGGAACTCTGCCGCGCCTGTCGGCATCCGCTGACGGCCGAGGATCGGCTGTCGCCGCAATTCACCGTCGGCGTCTCATGTCCGCATTGCTTCGAGGTTCGCTCGCAAGAGGACCGCGCCCGCTATGCCGAGCGCCATCGCCAGGTCGAACTGGCGCAGGTGCGAGGCGGCCGCCGCCACATCGGCAGCTAAAACGATACCGAATAACGGTCGATCGCCCAAAGCCAGGTGCCGTCACTTTGGCGACGGGCGACTTCGCTGGTGATGCTGCCGTCGGGCAGCTTGGTCGAGGTCAGCGCCAGGTCGCCATTGATGAGGGCAGGGCGCTGTTCGCCGCGCTGGAATTTG
>JAEKLU010000393.1 GCA_019509685.1 Mesorhizobium sp.
CAACAAGCGCGGCGAGACCTTCGACATCGCCATTCCGGCCTTTTCACTCGACCTGCCAGGAACGCGGCGGACGGTGAATTAGCGGCTTTCTCCCCGTTCCACGGAGAGAAAGCCGGTTCCTTCATTGCGCCGCGAATTCCGCCGGGTCGAAGTCATATTGCTTCGAGCAGAACTCGCAGGCGACGTGGATGCCGCCATCCTCGGTGCTGTCCTTGATCTCCTGCGCGGAGAAGCCCTCGAGGATGCCGCGGATCTTGTCGCGCGAGCATGAGCACTGGTCGGCGACGGGAACGCCGCCGAAGACGCGCACGCCATGCTCGTGGAACAGGCGATAGAGCAGCCGTTCGGCGCCGATCGTCGGATCGATGAGTTCGGTCGGCTCGATGGTGCCGAGCAGCGCCAGCAATTCCTGCCAGGAATTGTCGGCCGGATCATGGATCTCCTCGCGCGGATCGCCATCGCCGCCGGGCAGGTCCGGAACGCGCATGCGCTCGGGCGATTGCGGCAGGAACTGCGCCAGGATGCCGCCGGCACGCCACTGCTCGCGCGCGCCGCCAGGGCCGGGCGTCAACAGCTTGGCCACCGACAGCCTGATATCGGTCGGGATCTGTTCCGACTGGCGGAAATAGGTGCGCGCGGCGTCTTCCAGCGTTTCGCCGTCGAGCTGAACGATGCCCTGGTAGCGCTGCGTGTGGGCGCCCTGGTCGATGGTCAGCGCCAGAACGCCGCTGCCGAGCAGCGTCTGCTGCGATGTCTCGCCGGCCGCGACCAAAGCCTCGAGCCGATCGGCGTCGAAGCGCGCATAGGCACGCAGCGCCGAGGGCGTGGAGAAGTCCGCCACCAGCATGTCTACCGGCCCGTCGGTGCGGGTCTGCAGGATGAACTTGCCCTCGAACTTGAGCGAAGTGCCGAGCAGCACCGTCAGCACACAGGCTTCCGCCAGCAGGCGCGCGACCGGCTCGGGATAATCGTGGCGGCTCAGGATGGCGTCGAGCATCGGCCCGAGCTGGACCGTGCGGCCACGCACGTCGAGAGGGCCGACCTCGAAGGGCACGACGTGATCGTCGCCGGCGTAGCCGAACTCGCCGAGTTTGGGGTGGTGTTCAGTCACTTGATACGTTTCCAACATGACAAAGCTCCGGGGCGCGGCCATGCCGTCCTCTCGGGAGCATGCGTCCAAACGCGCTTGATTTGCGTGATGCGGCGCAGATAGGCATCGCGGCCCCGCAGATCAAGCGCCCAGACACTTCAGGCACCCGGACACGTCAAGCGCCCAAACACCAGGCAAGCACGGCCTTCTGGGCGTGGAGCCTGTTCTCGGCCTCGTCGAAGACGACCGAATGCGGGCCGTCGATGACCTCATCGGTCACCTCCTCGCCACGATGCGCCGGCAAGCAATGCATGAACAACGCGTCCG
>JAEKLU010000395.1 GCA_019509685.1 Mesorhizobium sp.
CAGCAACGGCCCGTTCCGCTGGCTGACGGTCGTATCGCCCGAGGACCCGGAAGGAACCGAACTGCAGTTGGCGCTCAACGACAGTCCGGAGAGCAAGGTCTACCAGCAGGCCAGGTTCCAGCGCCGCCAGCCCGCGGTCAATTTCCAGACCGACGACGTCCAGGGCGACTACGAACGCATCAAGGCGCGCGGCGGCGACTTCGCCATGCCGCCGACCGAGGTGACCGGCTCGACCATCGCCCAGCTGGACGACACCTGCGGCAACCTCCTCCAGATCACCCAGCTGGCGCGCTGGTAGGCCCGACCTTCATCCCATGCGTCGCCAGCCGGCGGCCGATCTTTTCAAAGGAGTTGTCGTTGAGCCCCTGGATCCGTCAAGTTCACCGCTGGCTGTCGATCGTCTTCACGGCCACCGTCGTCGTCAATTTCGTCGTCCGGGGACTGGGCGAGCCGTCGCCTTGGGTGACATACTCGCCGTTGCCGCCGCTGTTCCTGCTGATGTTCACGGGCCTGTACATGTTCGTGCGGCCCCACCTGGCCAAGGCGCGCGGCGCGCAGAACGCTTGAGAAGCCGACCAGGCCCGGGTGAGCCGCCGGCGCGAGGTGCGACCATGACAAGAACAATACCGGAACATCGATAGATGACAATCCTTCTCCCCTTGCGGGAGAAGGAAATCGTGCTCCATCCCCGCGGTTTGCGGGGATCGACGCTGGCCGGACTCAACAAATTCAAAGCTCTGCGATTTTCTCACTTTTTTCCGTCCTCACCCTCCCAGGGCGGCCCGATAATGCTCGCACCCAAGAGCACGGGGAGGGCGCACGTACGGCGACCGATGCGGCTTTTGGGGGTGGTCGAGCGGGGCGTGTCCGTCGGCCGGTTGCGCGGGGCCTGTCGGGCCGGCGCGGGAGGCGGGAGGATCCGGATGGACCTTCAATTTCCCGGTCGGACGGCGGGAACACCCCCGCGGAGCCGAAAGACGGTCGCCACAGGCGCGGGCTGAAATCGCCCGCGCGGTCCGGAAGGTCAGCCAGCCTTCCGCCCGTCGGGGGCCCACTTCGGGAGCGGGTTAAAACCCCGCGCCCCGATGGCTCCCGGATAACGGTTCCACGCGAAGCGCCTGCACTTCGTCGAAACGGTAACAAACATCAAAGCTATTCCGGGCGAGGCCCGGGCGCTTCGCACCCTCCCCATCCACTCAGCGGACGTCCGCGTGAGGCGGGAAAGCCGTGTCCGGCGACGATGAACGCCTAGGCCCGCACCACCATCTTCGGCACGATCAGGGCCGCGGCGTTCACGCGTTCGCCGCCGGGCTGCATGACCTCCAGGTGGACGTGGTCGGTGATGCCCGGATAGTGGCCCTGCAAGCTCTGGTCGGCGCCGATGGTCTGGCCCAGGCGGACGCT